>CAYSDE010000040.1:0-13168 GCA_964429685.1 uncultured Pseudobdellovibrionaceae bacterium | reverse complement strand
GCAGGGGGCCGAGCAGGCCGAGAATTTCCGCAAGCTGCTGGTCGCCATGTCGGAAGACATCCGTGTCTTGCTGGTCAAGCTGGCTGACCGTCTGCACAACATGCGCACCCTTCATCATATCCCGAAGGAAGAAAAGCGCCGCCGGATTGCCCGCGAGACGGTGGAAATCTATTCGCCGCTGGCCGAGCGCATCGGTATCCACCAGATCAAGGACGAGCTGGATGATCTGGCCTTTGCCCACCTGAATGGCGAGGCACGGCAAAGTATCCTCGCCCGCCTTGATCTGCTGCGCGAGCATGGATCGGATACCATCCCGAAGATTCTGGAAGGCCTCAAGGTCACGATGGCTGAAGGCGGCCTGACGGACGCCGAGGTCATCGGGCGCGAGAAAACGCCTTACTCGATCTGGAACAAGATGCAGAAGAAGAATGTGGCGTTCGAGCAGCTCTCGGACATCATGGCCTTCCGCATCATCGTGCCTGATATAGAGAAGTGTTATCACGCTCTCGGCGTCATCCACTCCCACTTCCCGGTCGTGCCGGGACGCTTCAAGGATTATATCTCGACGCCCAAGCCCAACGGCTATCGCTCGCTGCATACCACGGTTATCGGCCCGGCCGGTCAGCGTATTGAAGTCCAGATTCGCACCCGCGAAATGCATGAAATTGCCGAGCTTGGTGTGGCGGCGCACTGGGGCTACAAGGAAGGTAAACCGGCCTCTGACCATGGGCATTACCGCTGGCTGCGCGAACTGCTCGACATTCTCGACCAGTCCAACAAGCCGGATGAGTTCCTTGAGCATACCAAGCTTGAACTGTTTCAGGATCAGGTTTTCTGCTTCACGCCCAAAGGGGCTATTATTGCGCTGCCACGGGCTTCCACGCCGGTGGATTTCGCCTATGCCGTTCACAGTCAGGTCGGGGATCACTGCGTCGGGGCCAAGGTCAATGGCCGCATGGTGCCGCTGCGTACTGCCTTGCGCAACGGCGATCAGGTGGAAATCATCACCAGCAAGGCGCAAACGCCCTCGCCGGAATGGGAGCGCTTTGTCATCACCGGCAAGGCCCGCGCCCGCATCCGCAAATTCATCCGCAGCCAGCAGCGCGATCAGTATGTCGCGCTGGGCAAGGCGATGATTGAAAAGATCTTCCGGCAGGAAGGCTATGAGTATACCGACAAGGCGATTGACGGAGCCCTCAAGGTGCTGCGCGCTGAAGAGGTGGATGACGTGCTGGCCAATATCGGGGCAGGCCTCACCAGCGCCCGCGAAGTCTTCGGGGTGGTTTTCCCCGGTCATCGTTTTAATGGCGGCGACCCCGAAGCAGCCAAGAAGCGTGCAACCCCGGCGCGTGTTGGGGACGCACCAGTAGCAATCCGGGGCATGATTCCCGGCATGGCCGTTCATTTTGCCCGCTGTTGCCACCCGTTGCCCGGTGACCGCATTGTCGGCATTGTGACTACGGGGAAGGGCGTGACCGTTCACACCATTGATTGTGAAACGCTGGAAGCCTTCTCCGATTCGCCGGAGCGGTGGCTTGATATTGCCTGGGATAACCAGACCTCCGGCAGCGAAGTGATTGGCCGCATTTCCGCCACGGTAGCCAATGAAGCCGGGGCGCTTGGAACAATAGCCACTGTAATCGGCAAGAATGGCGGCAATATCAGCAACCTCAAGTTTACCAACCGGTCTGCGGATTTCTTTGAAATGGAAATCGATATTGACGTGTCCGACGTCAAGCACCTGACCAACATCATCGCAGCATTGCGGGCGACTCCGGTTATAAATGCAGTCGAGCGCACCCGCGCCCATTAAATAATATTTTTCCGTTGCCTTGCCCGTCCAAAATTGACTAAGTATGTCCCATACAGAACAGGGCAGGGGGCAGTCATGAGCGATGAAGGCAACGACGAAAGCGCGAATCACGCTTTACATTCCAAAAGGCTGAAAGCCATCCTCGCGGCGCACAAACCGGAAATTGACAGACTCAGGGCGAGTTATGGCGCCGGTCAGAAGAAGCCCGCTTCCAGATCCTCTATTGCCGCAGCAGCCAGGAGGGCCGCTGTTCGCAAGGATGTGGCAGCCAGACAGGAGGAGCTGAAGGAACGCCGTAAAGTCGCGCAGGTCGGCGTTGCACTGGAAGCGAAAGAAGGGGCGGCGCTTGCTTCATCAAGGCGGGTAATTCCCTCCCAAAAGGTTTTGAAAGCCGGTGATCGGAAGTCGATGCGTGAGTTGTCAAAGCGGATTCGTGCTGAGGCTGCAGCGAGTGGTATTGCCATCGCAAAAACTGCTGTCCTGGAGAGTCTTCGCGCTGCCGCTGCGGACAAGAAGGCGGCAATGGCGAAGTCTGCAAGGGAAGAGGCAAAACCTCCCAGGAAAGAACAAAAACCTGTCAGAATTCTGAAGAAGGAAGTAGCTGTTATAAATACACCCGGCGATGATGAGCGGCGGGAAAGGCGGGAGCAGCGGGCTGCTGCTGCACGTAAACGCGAAGAGCAGGATGCAGCAGCCCTGCGCCCGGTGTTGGCGTGCTTCATCAATCTTGGCACGCCGAAAGATACCGGGACGGAAGATAGCCGTATGGCCCGAAGGGCGTGACCGTTCACACCATTGATTGTGAAACGCTGGAAGCCTTCTCCGATTCGCCGGAGCGGTGGCTTGATATTGCCTGGGATAACCAGACCTCCGGCAGCGAAGTGATTGGCCGCATTTCCGCCACGGTAGCCAATGAAGCCGGGGCGCTTGGAACAATAGCCACTGTAATCGGCAAGAATGGCGGCAATATCAGCAACCTCAAGTTTACCAACCGGTCTGCGGATTTCTTTGAAATGGAAATCGATATTGACGTGTCCGACGTCAAGCACCTGACCAACATCATCGCAGCATTGCGGGCGACTCCGGTTATAAATGCAGTCGAGCGCACCCGCGCCCATTAAATAATATTTTTCCGTTGCCTTGCCCGTCCAAAATTGACTAAGTATGTCCCATACAGAACAGGGCAGGGGGCAGTCATGAGCGATGAAGGCAACGACGAAAGCGCGAATCACGCTTTACATTCCAAAAGGCTGAAAGCCATCCTCGCGGCGCACAAACCGGAAATTGACAGACTCAGGGCGAGTTATGGCGCCGGTCAGAAGAAGCCCGCTTCCAGATCCTCTATTGCCGCAGCAGCCAGGAGGGCCGCTGTTCGCAAGGATGTGGCAGCCAGACAGGAGGAGCTGAAGGAACGCCGTAAAGTCGCGCAGGTCGGCGTTGCACTGGAAGCGAAAGAAGGGGCGGCGCTTGCTTCATCAAGGCGGGTAATTCCCTCCCAAAAGGTTTTGAAAGCCGGTGATCGGAAGTCGATGCGTGAGTTGTCAAAGCGGATTCGTGCTGAGGCTGCAGCGAGTGGTATTGCCATCGCAAAAACTGCTGTCCTGGAGAGTCTTCGCGCTGCCGCTGCGGACAAGAAGGCGGCAATGGCGAAGTCTGCAAGGGAAGAGGCAAAACCTCCCAGGAAAGAACAAAAACCTGTCAGAATTCTGAAGAAGGAAGTAGCTGTTATAAATACACCCGGCGATGATGAGCGGCGGGAAAGGCGGGAGCAGCGGGCTGCTGCTGCACGTAAACGCGAAGAGCAGGATGCAGCAGCCCTGCGCCCGGTGTTGGCGTGCTTCATCAATCTTGGCACGCCGAAAGATACCGGGACGGAAGATAGCCGTATGGCCCGTCTGAGTGATCTGCTGGATCAGAATCCGGAGGATCGTGTTTTGGCGCAGGAGCTGGCAAAACTTCTGCGACTGGCTTCAAACCCGACTGAAGCCGCAAAGGTGCTGTGGGGGCGTGATACTTTCCCCCGGATATATACAGCCGATGATTTGCAGCGGGACATAGACCGGAAAATCAGGATCGGCGAGTTTCTGGAGATCAGTACCTGTTTGCGGGCTGGCAGAAAGCCACTGGCAGCAGCGACCTTGCTGGAAACAGTGGTCGCCGAGTTTCCGGAGAGCGAGGAAGCGCGGCTGCAGCTTGGTTTGATCCGCCGTCCGGGTGAGTTCACGATAGAAGGGTCGGGGGATAAGAAGAAAATTGCGCAGGGGCACCGGAAATCTGTTGAGACTTTGTTGCCGCTGATCGCTTCGCCCACACATGGGGAAATGGCGGTGGCCAGCATTGTTGAAAGCAAACTGGCGCTGGAGGATACGCAGAGTGCGCTCAGATGGGCGGAGTTCCGGCGACCGTCACCGGAAGACGAGCCGTTGGGGCGTCTGCTGACGGTGGCGAAGTTCGCGCACGGCCTTAAGACTGCCGATATTGACCTGGTTGAAGAAGCGCTGGCGCATTTGCCGCAGCACATTCTTAAAGTGGGCAAAAAAGGCATCCATCTTGATTTCTCACCGGTGGTAACAACCGCTCAGGGGCTACGCGCAGACTTCCGCATTGCCGAGTATGGCTTCTCGCCAGTGGTGCGTCTGGCCGAGGCCCTTCTGCGCCGCCAGCGTAACGAAGAAGCTTTCCTGCTGTTCCGGGATGGCGATCTGCTGGCAAAGAAGGACGAGAAAGAGCCTGATGCCGACAGCCGCACGGATAGGCTGCGCGGCTATCTGGCCGGGGGAATTTCGTATTTGCGGAAGATTGACAGCAGCAAGCGGGTTGCGGAGCTGCAGGCGCATTCCGGGGACAGTGCTGCGGCAAACCGGAAACTCTGGGATAAAGGGTACAGACAAGCCTTCTGCTATCTGCTGCAGGCCTACCGGGTTGACCGGAATCATGTCGAACTGAATGCCGCGCTCCGGCATGTTATGGCTGTAACTCAGAATCCGGCGATGGCCAGAGCGCTGAAGCTGGAACAGGATCGTCAGAGCAAGCAGGCGGATGAACTGCTTGAGAAGTTGCGCTTGGGTCAGGAGAAGGCTGCAGAGCCGGTGGTGGTTGAGGTGGAAGGGAATCGTCAGCGTGAACAAGCCGAGCGTCCACCGCATCGGGCTACACCCACCAAGCGTCCGCGAACCAGCGTTCCTGCCATAGTTTCGTAAGTCAGGTCTTGTTGTTGCATCGCGGCGCTGTCCGGTTTAACACTGTCCTATGTTTCAACGTCGCCGAAAACACGGATGGGCTGAAAGACTGCGCCGCCTCCTGTGGCCGCGCAGTGGTTGGCTGCGGGTGGTGAATTACCGCTGGATCCGCTTGAAGCGACTGCCAGCAACTCCGGACCAGATTGCCCGTGGCTTTGCCTTTGGCGCGTCGGTTTCGGTGACTCCTTTTATTGGCCTTCATATGTGGTTGGCCTTTGTTCTGGCCTGGTCGACCAGAAGCAGTCTGGTGGCCAGCTTCGCCGGAACTTTTCTGGGTAATTATGTAACAATGGTGCCGTTCCTGCTGCTTGACTACCAGATTGGCAACAGACTCCTCACTCTGATCGGTGTGCCGCCCGCGCCGTTGGGCGGGCAGGTGACTTTCTCTCATCTGATCGAGCATCCCTCCGAGTTTGCGGTTACCCTCTGGGACCATCCGGGGCAGTCCCTGCCACTGGTCTGGCCGACCTTGCTGGGCAGTCTGCTGCTAGCGGTCTTTGTTTATGCGGTGGTGGTGGTTATCGTGGCTGATGCCGTGCGGAAGTGGCGCAAGCACCGCAGCCATGCGTTGCAGGCCCGCCGTCTGGCCCGTCATCACAAACACACGCCCAAGGCTTCATCATGATTCTGGGCATCGGACATGATCTGGTTGACATGCAGCGTCTGGCCAAGCTGCTGGAGCGTTTCGGCCCGCGCTTTATTGCCCGGACCTTTACCGAAGCCGAGCAGGCTTATGCGGCCACCAAGGCCGACCCGTTGCCGACCTTTGCCAAGCGGTTTGCGGCCAAGGAAGCCTGTGCCAAGGCGCTGGGCACCGGGCTGGGGGCGGGGGCCCGTTTTGCGGAAATTGGCGTTATTCGGTCTGAAAACGGGGCTCCGCTCCTGAAACTGACCGGAAATGCCGCCAAAACTCTGGCGGCGCGGCTGCCTTCAGGCTATGAAGCTCGCCTGCATCTCAGTCTCAGCGACGACTGGCCAATTGCTTCGGCTTTCGTCATCATCGAGGGTATTGTAAAAGAATGAGCATGACCGACCCGACTTCGCCCCCCCGAACCTCCTGTTGCCGAGCCTTCTGCTCCCGAAGTTCCCGGCGTTCTTGAAGAGCGCCCGGACAGTCTGGTCGAGACTCTCAAGACCATCGTTTATGCGGTGCTGCTGGCCCTGCTGATCCGCAGCGTAGCCCTTGAGCCGTTCAATATTCCGTCCGGGTCGATGCTGCCCAATCTCCTGATCGGGGATTACCTGTTTGTCAGCAAATACTCTTACGGCTATAGCCGCTATTCCTTCCCCTTCGGCATTGCTCCGATTGAAGGGCGCTGGTGGGTGGAGGGCGAACCCGGTGCGCCCGCCCGCGGGACCGTGGTTGTTTTCAAACTACCCAATGGAACGGACGACTATATCAAGCGGGTAATCGGGATGCCGGGCGACCACGTGCAGATGATAAATGGTCGCCTTTACATCAATGGAGAAAAGGTTGAGCGTGACTATATCGAAACCAGCGAGATGGAAGTTGACCGGGGAAACAGTCAGGTGCTGAAGCACTATATTGAACATCTGCCCGGCGGCGTAAATCACGAGATCATCGAGCGTTCGGACGACGAGCAGTATGACAATACCCCGCTCTATGATGTTCCCGAGGGGCATTATTTCATGATGGGGGATAACCGGGACAATTCGGCGGACAGTCGGGTGATCGGCTTTGTACCTGAAGCCAATTTGCTGGGCCCGGCCCGCTGGCGGTTCTTCTCGGTCGAGCGGGACTTCTCGATTTTCAAGCCGTGGACATGGCTCACCAATGTGCGCTGGTCCCGTTTGCTGACCACTGTAAAGTGAGCCGATGACCGAGCTTTTTGGCCATATCTTCAAGCAGGACAGTCTGTGCGAAGCTGCCTTGCGTCACTCCAGCGTGAGTGGCGGAGCGCGGGGCGTGGATGGCTTTCAGCGGCTGGAGTTCCTTGGTGACCGGGTGGTCAATCTCGGGGTTGCCACCATGCTGCTGGAACATTTTCCCAAGGCCGATGAAGGGGAATTGTCCCGCCGTTATGCCGCACTGGTACGGGCGGACTTTCTGGCCGGACTGGCGCGGGAAACCGGGCTTGATGCGCGGCTCTCCCTCGCTATCAATCAGGGGGCGCATGGCGGTATCGCCAATGTCAACATTCTGGCGGATGCGCTGGAAGCTGCACTCGGCGCGATTTATCTGGATGGCGGGTATGCCGCAGCCGAGGCCGTGGTGCGGCGGCTGTGGGCGGCAGGCATTGAGGCCGAACCGGTCGATGTCCGCGACAGCAAGACCCGTCTGCAGGAATGGGCGCAAAGCCGCAAGCTTCCCTTGCCGGTTTATGAAACACTGGAGCATTCCGGGCCGGCTCATGCGCCGTCTTTCCGGGTGCGGGTCAGCGTTGGTGAAGCCTATACTGCCGAGGCCGAAGGCAGCAACAAACAACAGGCCGGAAAAGAAGCCGCGATGCTTCTGCTGGCCCGCTTGGGAAAATGACATGACAAAAACTGAAAATCAGCGTTGCGGTTTCATTGCCCTGCTCGGAGCGCCGAACGCGGGTAAATCGACACTGGTCAACACCCTGACCGGCTCCAAGGTGTCGATCGTCAGCCCGCGTCCGGGCACAACCCGCAGCCGCATTATCGCCATCATGATGATTGGCACAGCGCAAGTGGTGCTGGTCGATCTGCCCGGTATTTTCACCGCCAAGAGCAAGCTGCAGCGGGTGATGGTGGAAACCGCGTGGGAAGAAGCTCGTGGTGCGGATGCGGTGTTCGTGCTGGTCGATGCCACCCAGAAAGGGCGCGCCCCCGATACCACCACCATTCTCGACTGGCTCAAGGAACAGAAGCGCACGGCAACGCTGGTTCTCAACAAGATTGACGCCTGCGACAAGGATCGCCTGCTTGGTCTGGCCAAGGAATATTTTGCCACCGGTCTTTTTACCGATGTGCTGATGGTATCGGCCAAAACCGGTGACGGGCTCGACAAACTGCGTGAAATGGCGGCGGCGCTTGCCCCGGTCGGCCCGTGGCAATATCCCGAGGACATTCTGAGCGACATCAGCGAGCGGCTCTGGGCTTCCGAAATCACCCGCGAGCAGGTCTTTCTGCAGCTCCAGCAGGAATTGCCCTATGCCGCTGCGGTTGAAACCGAAACCTGGGAAGAGCGCAGCAAAAAGCTGGTGGCCATCGGTCAGGTCATCTACGTCCAGCGCGAAACCCAGCGCGCCATTGTGCTCGGCAAGGGCGGCAGCCGCATCAAGGAAATCGGCACCAATGCCCGGCTTGAAATGGAAAAAGAACTGGGCCGCAAGGTTCATCTCACCCTGCACGTCAAGGTCAAGGCCAACTGGGACGAGGATAGCAGCTTTCTGCGCGAGCAGGGGCTGATGCCGCAGTAGGCAGCGTTGGCATGACTTCTTTCATTCTCCTTCCCCCGCTTGCGGGGGAGGGAATTACTGGCCTACGTTGATACGACGGTAGAGAGGTTGGGCAGAGGTTGTTTTAAAGCACTCCAAAATTCTGCAGGTGACAAAACCCGGTGAATCGCGCACTCCTGTGCCATGATCGAATGGCAGGACGAAGCGGTTGTTTTAAGGGCCAGCCCGTAGGGCGAGACGGCGGCGGTGGTCAGTCTGCTTACCCGGATGCATGGACGCCATATGGGGCTGGTGCAGGGCGGGCAGTCGCGCAGCCGTCAGGCCGTGCTTCAGCTGGGGCAGCAGGTACAAGCCGCGTGGCGGGCAAGACTTTCCGATCAATTGGGAAATTTCACGCTGGGATCTGCAGATGTTTATCCGGCGCTAGTGCTGGATGACGCACTGACGCTGGCCGGACTATCGTCTGCACAAGGTTCAAGTTGGTTGGCGAAATAGACTGAAGACACGCGTAATCTGTCGGCATTGAGAACCGGTCAGGCCTTGGAAAACCATAATAACCAGCTCAGTTCTTAGTTGATTTTCTTGGTTGATTTTAACCATGGCTATATGTTTATCTGCAGCCTAACCACCGGAGATAGTCATGTCAGCACCTACAGTCTATGAAATTTTTAATGACAATAGCCAGAAACTTGGATCTTGCCAGACGCAGACTTGGTCGTGGTTTCCCGTTCTTAAAAAAAGCCAGCCTAAGCAGTTCGCTTTGGAAGTTGCTGTACTTCTGATTGATGATATTGCGATTTACTGCGCTGGGCAGCAGAAAAACGTCTCCACGCCCAAATTTAAACTTGAAGATGTTGCATCACTTAAATCAGATGGCGGTGAACTGACACGCGCCGAATTTCCTGTAGCCCTTACCTGCTTGGCTGAGCAAATGGATCAAATCGCCATACAGCTTAGAGAAAAAGAACTAGGAAAGGATAGCGAAAAAGAGATTGCTGAGTTTTTGGGACTTCGCGCTGAAACTGCCCGTAGTTTGGCTTCAACCTTTAGGGATATTCTTGCGGCTCGAACCTGTGCCCCGCCAACCCCGGCTGCACCGCCCCCAAACCAGCGCCGTCATAAACCCGCTTAAATGAGGCGAATAGCGGCCCGAGTGTGCTATCCATGCGGGCCCTCACTACGAAGTACAAAGAGCAAGGCGAGGGCGGTAAAACCGAGACATTATCTTTTGGCCATAACCCGGCAAGGTTGAGCAGTCAGTTAAAAATGAACGTCCGGCAGATTCTCAGAAGCCTGAGACACGCTGATGGCGAAAACGGCGCGTTCACCGATTCTAAACTTTCTGATGTGGATATAATTCTGCAGATGACAAAAATCCGTAAATCGCGCATTCCTGTGGCATGATCGAATGGCAGGATGATGCGGTTGTTTTAAGAGCCAGCCCGCAGGGCGAGACGGCGGCAGTCGTCAGTTTGCTCACCCGGATGCATGGACGCCATATGGGGTTGGTGCAGGGCGGACAGTCGCGCAGCCGTCAGGCCATGCTGCAACCCGGTCAGTCTGTGCAGGCCACATGGCGGGCAAGACTTTCAGATCAACTGGGTAATTTCACGCTTGAATCATCCGATGCTTATCCGGCTTTGGTGCTGGATGATGCGTTGGCGCTGGCCGGGCTGTCTTCGGCCTGTGCCGTGGCCGATGCCGCTCTCCCCGAGCGCGAGCCGCACCCCGCCATTTATGAGGGGCTCTCGGCGCTGCTGGAGACTTTCGGGTCTGCCGCGTGGCCCTATGCCTATGTGCGCTGGGAGCTGGGTTTGCTGAGCGAGCTTGGCTATGGCATCAATCTTTCCGCCTGTGCCCTGACCGGCGCAACCGAGGGGCTGACCCATGTCAGTCCGCGCAGCGGGCGGGCGGTGTGTGGGGAAGCCGCCGCTCCGTGGCTGGACAAATTGCTGGAACTGCCGGGCTTTCTGGTCGGCAGCGGCGAAATATCTGCGGATTCCTTGCGCCAAGGCCTGCGTCTGACCGGATTTTTCCTTGAGAAATGCGCCTTTGCGGTGCATCATGCGCCGCTTCCCGCCGCCCGCTTGCGGCTGGTGGAGCGTCTGGAATTAAGTAAAGTAGCAGGATTATGACCGACACCTCTCTCATCGCCGACAAACCCTTTGCTGCCGCTCTGTCCGAGCGGTATCTGGCTTATGCGTTGTCCACCATTACGGCCCGCTCGCTGCCGGATGTGCGTGACGGGCTGAAGCCGGTTCACCGGCGCATTCTTTATGCCATGCGCGGGCTCAAACTGGTGTCGAACGAGCCGCCGCGCAAATCGGCCCGCGTGGTCGGTGATGTGATCGGTAAATATCATCCGCATGGCGACCAGTCGGTTTATGATGCGATGGTGCGTCTGGCGCAGGACTTCAACTCGCGCTATCCGCTGGTTGATGGACAGGGCAATTTCGGCAATATCGACGGCGATAACGCCGCCGCCATGCGTTACACCGAAGCCCGCCTGACCGCCATTGCCGAGCTGCTGATGGACGGGCTGGACGAGGACGCGGTTGATTTCCGCCTCACCTATGACGAGAGCGGGGAAGAGCCGGTGGTGATGCCCGCCGCTTTCCCCAATCTTCTCGCCAACGGATCGAGCGGGATTGCAGTCGGCATGGCCAGCAGTATTCCACCCCATAATGTCGGTGAACTGGTTGACGCGCTGCGCTATCTGATTACCACTCCCAATGCCGGAATTGAAAAGCTGGTCAGCTTTGTGCAGGGGCCGGATTTCCCGACTGGCGGAATGCTGGTTGAACCCCGCGCCAATATCCTCAACGCCTACAAGACCGGGCAGGGCGGTTTCCGCGTCCGTGCCAAATGGGCGGTTGAGGAGCTGGGCCGGGGCGGCTGGCAGATTGTGGTGACAGAAATTCCCTATCAGGTGCAGAAGTCGCGCCTGATCGAGAAAATCGCCGAGATGCTGCAGGCCAAAAAGCTGACCATGCTGGAAGACATTCAGGATGAATCGGCGGAAGACATTCGCCTTGTGCTGGTGCCCAAGAGCCGCAATGTTGATCCGGCCCTGCTGATGGAAAGCCTGTTCCGGGTGACTGATCTGGAAAGCCGCTTTCCCTTGAACATGAATGTGCTGGATGCCAGCAATACCCCCCGCGTGATGAATCTGCGCGAGGCTCTGCAAGCTTATCTCGACCACCGGCAAGTGGTGCTGGAGCGGCGCACGCGCTATCGCCTCGGCAAGATTGAAGAGCGGCTGGAAGTGCTGGGCGGCTATCTGATTGCCTATCTCAATCTTGATGAAGTGATCCGCATCATTCGCACCGAGGACGAGCCCAAGGCGGTGCTGATAAAAACCTTCAAGCTGACCGACAATCAGGCCGATGCCATTCTCAACATGCGTCTGCGCTCGCTGCGCAAGCTGGAAGAAATGGAAATCCGTCGCGAGGATAAAGAGCTGAAATCCGAGCGCTCTGAACTTAAAGCCCTGCTGGCCGACCCGGCCAAACGTTGGGGCCGCATTGATGACGAGTTGAAGGCACTGAAGGAAAAATTCGGCACTAAAACCCTGCTCGGCAAACGCCGCAGTATTCTGGCCGATGCACCGGACGTCGCGGATGTGCCGCTGGATGCCTTTATCGAACGCGAAGCGATTACCGTTCTTTTGTCGGACAAACTCTTCATTCGTGCCGCCAAGGGCCATATCGATGATGTGTCCGACATGAAGCACAAGGAAGGCGACCGCGAGCGGTTTGCCATCAAGTGCGAAACCACCGACAAGCTGATTGCCTTTGCCACCAATGGCCGTTTCTATACGCTGGCTTGCGATAAACTGCCCTCGGCGCGGGGTTTCGGCGATCCGCTGCGGATCATCATTGAACTGCCGGAAGATGCCGACATTCTCGACCTGCGTAAATTCGAGCCGGGCAAACAGTTTATTGTGGCATCAAGTGACGGGCGCGGCTTCCGCGTCAAGTCCGACGATGTGCTGGCCCAGACCAAAAACGGCAAAGTCGTTCTCAATGTCGATGCCGGGGTTGAAGCCCGCGCCATCTGCGAGGTGACAGGCGACCATGTGGCGGTGATTGGCGAAAACCGCAAGCTGCTCTGCTTCCCGCTCACCGAACTGCCGGAAATGTCACGCGGACGCGGTATCACGCTGCAGAAATACAAAGACGGCGGCCTGTCGGATGTGACGACCTTTACTTTCAAGGACGGCATGAACTGGACGACAGGGGCCGGTGTCCGCAACGAACCCAAGATGAAGGACTGGCTGGGGCAACGCGCCCAGACCGGCCATATGCCGCCGCAAGGCTTCCCCCGTAGCAACAGGTTCCGCAATGCCTGATCTTCTCTGTCATCCTGAAACACCCTCCGAGGCGGTGCGCCGTCTGCGGGTTGATCTTGAAGAAATCGCTGCCGGACAGGTGAAACTCACCTATACGCTGGAAGGCGAGATCGATCAGCTGGCCCTGCCGGTTGATGCGCCTGAAGTGCATACCGACGGCCTTTGGCAGCACACCTGCTTCGAGGTTTTTGTGCGCGAGCAGGACGGGGCAGCCTATCACGAGTATAATTTTTCTCCTTCGGGAGCGTGGGCGGCTTACAGCTTTACAGGATATCGGGAGGGGATGACGCCGCTGGTGATTGCCCCGCCTAAAACCGTCATCAAATATTCCACCACCCAACTCCAGCTCAGCACCATCATTTCCATTCTGCCGGGGGCAACG
>CAYSDE010000039.1:0-13357 GCA_964429685.1 uncultured Pseudobdellovibrionaceae bacterium | reverse complement strand
GCAGCATGAAGGTTTCACGGTATTCGCCGTCGAGCGCGTCAATGATCTGCTCGTCCTGCGAGGTGCCGAGCGTGGCAACCACGAGGGCCTGCGTTTCACCACGGGTGAACAGGGCCGAACCGTGAGTGCGCGGCAGCACGCCGACTTCGGGAACGATCTGGCGGACTGTTTTGCCGTCGCGGCCATCGATACGCTTGCCGGTGTCGAGGATGTTGAAGCGCACGATGTCGGATTCAACTTCATGCAAGGCAAGGCCAAGGGCTTCCGGCGGCAGGGTATCGCTCTTCAGCTCGGTCGACACCTTGCTGCGCACGGCATCAATGGCGTCATAACGAACCTGCTTCTGCTTGTGACCATAAGCGGCCCGCAGCTCGGCACCATACTTGTCCATGATGGTCTTCTTGAGGGCCTTGGCATCATAGGAAGCAACCGGCATCGGCCAGGCTTCCTTGGCGCCCTGCTCGGCCAACTCAATGATCGCCTGAATGACGGCCTGAAACTGCTGGTGACCGAAATTCACTGCACCCAGCATCACTTCTTCAGACAATTCCTGCGCTTCTGATTCCACCATCAGCACACCTTCGGTGGTGCCAGCGACAATCAGATCCAGCTTGTTATCGGCATGTTCGAGCTGCTCGCGGGTGGGGTTCAGCACATAAGCACCGTTGCTGTAACCAACACGGGCGGCGCCAATCGGACCGAGGAACGGTACACCCGACAGGGTGAGAGCCGCCGAAGTGCCGATCAGGGCGACGATGTCCGCATCATTTTCCAGATCAATGGTCAGCGTGGTGCAGACCACCTGGGTTTCATTGCGGAAGCCTTCAGCAAACAGCGGACGGATCGGGCGGTCGATCAAACGGCTGGTCAGGGTTTCCTTCTCGGTCGGGCGACCTTCACGCTTGAAGTAACCACCCGGAATTTTACCGGCGGCGAAGGCCTTTTCCTGATAGTTGACGGTGAGCGGGAAGAAGTCGATGCCTTCACGGGGCTTCTTGTTGGCGACGACGGTGCAAAGCACGGTGGTGCCGCCATAGGTAGCGACCACAGCGGCGTCAGCCTGACGCGCAACCTTGCCGGTTTCCAGAACCAGCGTACGGCCGCCCCATTCAATCTCTTTACGGAACACGTTGAACATTTCTTCTCTCTCTTCCTTCCTGCTGCTCGTCCCTATGACGAACAGACCGGGCACCTTGTCCCGGCTTTACTGAAAGCCCATGCGGCTTTCCCTTCTATCAGCACCACGCTGAAATTTTCCATCCGGCCGCTGCCGGAAAAATTCGGTAACCTGACCTCGGCTTTCAGGCGTAATCGGTTCGGGTACAGAAACGCCCGGAGGCAACCAGACAAACTGATTATGTTCGCCAGAAAGCCTGATTTCGCAGCCATCCTCACATAAGACATGATGCGTTTTCTGAGCCGTAAGTTTGCCACTGGCCGAGAGGTAAGTAAACTCTCCAAGCAGCGGCCCAATCACCTTAACCTGCAGCCCGGTCTCTTCCAGAACCTCGCGCAAAAGCGCCTGATCAAAGCTCTCCCCGGCATCAACATGGCCGGAGGGGAGCTCCCAATATCCTTCAAGAAACTGGCCGGAAGAGCGCCGAAGAAGCAACAGGCGCCCCTCACCATCGGTGATGAAAGCGCCTGCGATCATGCGATCAGGTTGCTGCATTAACCACGCAGACCCAGACGGGCAACGATGCTGTCATAGGCTTCGGTGTTATGCTTCTTCATATAGTCGAGCAGCTTGCGGCGGCGGGCGACCATCTTGAGCATGCCACGACGGGAATGGTTATCCTTCTTGTGGATACCAAAATGGCTGGTCAGCGCCTTGATGCGGTCGGTCAGAACAGCGACCTGAACCTGCGGCGAACCAGTGTCATTCTTCGAGGTGGCAAAGTCCTTCATAAGCTCTTGCTTACGTTCTGCGGTAATCGACATCGGGTAGTCCTTTCCTGGTTCAGCCCTATCGCTTCGCTGCTTGAGGGCATTCACCAAATGAGGGTTAAAGGTTGAACAGCCGCACCGTGCGGAGCTCCCCCGCCACCACCTCACCAAGTCCAACCGCCCGCCCTTCGCAGAGCATGACCACCGGATCAGATCCGATGCGGACGGTTTCAGGCAAAGCCATCAGCCGGTCGCGGTGTTGGGCCTGCAGCAACGACACGCGTTGCCCGAGGCGGAGGCGCTGTGCCTCGAGTTCCGTAATGGCCAGCGCCGGGATGTCGTCCAGTGCGGTCTCTAGCGGTAAAAGAAGCGTTTCAGCGGGCGTGTTATGCACTTTTTCTTCCAGCACGTCCAATGGAATCGCATTTTCAATGGTAAAACGACCGACTGCCAGCCGCCGCAAATCGCTCACATAGCCCAAAGTACCCAGCTTTTCAGCCAGATCACGGGCCAGCGCCCGCACATAGGTGCCTTTGCCGCAGACCACTTCAAAAACCGCCTGATCAACCTCCGGGCAAGCCAGAAGCTCGAAAGACTCAACAGAAACAAAGCGGTTTTCCAGAATAACGTCTTCCCCGGCCCGGGCCAGATCATAGGCCCGCTCCCCCGCCACCTTAAGGGCGGAATAGATAGGAGGACGCTGGCTGATTTCCCCCAGAAAAGCGGGCAGTGCGGCTGTAATCGCGGCGGCGGTGGGGCGCAGGTCAGACCGGGCGATAACCTCGCCCTCGTCGTCATCCGTGGTGCGGCTCTCTCCCCAGGTGACAGTGAAACGGTAGGTCTTGAAAGCGTCCATGACATAGGCAACGGTCTTGGTCGCCTCACCCAGCGCAATCGGCAGAATGCCCGACGCCAAAGGATCCAGCGTACCGCCATGCCCGGCCTTCTCGGCATTCAATAGCCGCCGCACCCGCGCCATCGCCTGCGTCGAGGTCAGCCCAACCGGCTTATCGAGGTTGAACCAGCCATTGAGGGGAAGGCCTTTGCGTTTCATTTTTTTGTCTTTCTTGCTTACTTACCTTCTCCCTCCTCCAGTTCCCCTTGGAACTGGGGGAGGGCGGGGTGGGAGCGAGAGACGCTCCGCATAAATCCTACATGAACGGAGCCCCCTGCCCCCACCCCACCCTCCCCTGCAAAGAAGCGGGGGAGGGAGAAGAGAGAGCGGGGTACAAACCTACTTGATCTCTCGGGCCTTCTTCAGATCGCTGGCGATGATGGGGTCGCCGTTGAGCAGATTCGAGATGGATTCGGCATAATCGTAAGAGGTATCAAGGTGAAAGTGCAATTCCGGCGCGTAGCGGAGTTTGACGGCATGAGCCACCTCGGTACGCAACAGGGGCTGGCAACGACGCAGATCCTTGAGCATCTCTTCGGCCCCCTGCCCGCCCAGCGGGGCGCAGAAAACCGTAGCATGACGCAGATCGGGACTCATGCGGACTTCGCTGATGGTAACATTGTGCCGGGCCAGCGCCGGGTCATGTACTTCACCACGCTGCAAAATCTGGCTGAGGGTATGGCGCAGGGTTTCACCAACCTTAAGGGGCCGGGTTCCGGTAGGCCTTGCCGCTTTTTGCTGGCGCATATTTCATCCTTTCCACAATCATTTCCGTCAATACCGCACTGGCAAGATTGCCAACTTCGGGGTCAAGATGGGCAACTGTATGTCCTTGTCTGGCCTCGGCAATCCACAGAATCGCCTGATAGATAAACCCGACAGTCTTGGCGCGTTCAGCCAGAATTATCAACGCCTCCGGATAAGTCGCTGCGTTGACTTCCATGGCAGACCGAGTGAACAAATTACCCAACGCCGTCAGGTTGTAAGTCGCACTGCAGGCCTCCAGACCACGCTGCACCCCTTCCCACACCACCGGATCCTGATGCCCCCAGGGCCGGAACGCATTGCTCGGGCGTGACAGGGTCCCGACCATCCGTTCACGAAGCTCGCAGAAATCCAGATGCATAAGCGCTCCCACTTAGCTCAGTTCACGCGCAATCTCTTCAATCTCGAAGGCTTCGATAACGTCGCCGGTCTGGATGTCGTCGTAATTCTCGAAGGCCATACCGCATTCGAAACCTTCCTTGACCTCCTTGACTTCATCCTTGAAGCGCTTGAGGGTCTTGAGGGTGCCGGTATGAACAACGACATTGTCGCGCAGCAGACGCACACCGGCGCCACGCTTGACCACGCCTTCGGTAACCATACACCCGGCCACCTTGCCGACCTTGGTGATGTTGAAGACTTCGCGGATGCTGGCATAGCCGATGAACTTCTCGCGCAGGGTCGGCTTGAGCATACCGGTCAGGGCCGCCTTCACATCGTCAATCACCTGATAGATGACCGAGTAGTAGCGGATTTCAAGGCCGTCACGTTTGGCAATCTCACGCGCCTGCGGATTGGCACGGACGTTGAAGCCGATGATGAAGGCCTTGCTGGCCCCGGCCAGCGTAACATCGGATTCAGTGATCGGGCCGACCCCGGCATGAAGAACCCGGGCTTTGACCTCGCTGCCTTCCGAAGTGAGCTTGGCCAGCGCTCCGGCAATGGCTTCAATCGAGCCATGCACGTCGCCCTTGATGACAATCGGCAGTTCCTTGACTTCGCCCGCCTTGATCTGGGCAAACATCTGATCCAGCGAACCACGGGCGGCGGCGGCACTGGCCAGCTCGCGCCGTTTGCGGGCCCGGTATTCGGCCACTTCACGCGCCCTCGCCTCACTGGCAACCACGGTGAAATCATCTCCGGCTTCCGGCGTTCCGGTCAGCCCCAGAACCTCAACCGGCATGGCGGGCGAAGCACTGGTCACGGTTTCGCCGCGATCATTGAGCATGACGCGGACGCGGCCCCACTCGGAACCGGCGACAAAGATGTCACCCTGCTTGAGGGTACCAGCCTGCACCAGCACAGTCGCCACCGACCCACGGCCCTTTTCCATCTTGGCTTCAATGACCGTTCCATGCGCCGTGCGGGCCGGATTGGCCTTGAGGTCGAGGACTTCGGCCTGCAGCAGAATGGATTCAAGCAGCTTGTCGAGATTGGTGCCCTTCTTGGCAGACACTTCAACATCCAGCACTTCGCCGCCCATCTGCTCAACCACCAGATCATGCTGGAGCAGATGACTGCGCACACGCTGCGGATCGGCACCGGGCAGATCGCATTTGTTGATGGCCACGATAATCGGCACCTTGGCCGCCCGGGCATGGCTGATCGCTTCAATGGTCTGGGGCATGATGCCGTCATCCGCCGCCACCACCAGAACCACAATGTCGGTCACGTTGGCGCCACGGGCGCGCATCTCGCTGAACGCCGCGTGACCGGGGGTATCGATGAAAGTGACCTTGCCGCCCTTGGGCAGGGTAATCTGATAAGCGCCGATATGCTGGGTGATGCCACCCGCTTCACCAGCGGCCACTTGAGTTTTGCGCAGCGCATCAAGCAGCGAGGTCTTGCCGTGATCGACATGGCCCATAATGGTAACAACCGGCGGACGCGACTGCATCTCGCCCGCATCATCTTCAGGGGTGCCGCCAAGGCCTTCCAGCACGTCGGCTTCCGTCACGCGCTTGATCTTGTGGCCGAACTCACCGGCCACCAGTTCAGCCGTATCGGCATCAATGGTCTGGGTGATAGTAACCAGCATGCCCATCTTCATCAGGGTTTTGACAACATCAGCGCCCTTCTCGGCCATGCGGTTGGCGAGTTCCTGCACCGTGATGACTTCCGGCAGGACGACTTCGCGAACAATCTTTTCCTTCGGTTCCTGCTGCTGGTAATGCTGGCGGGCCTTCTCGGCACGGCGGCGCATCGAGGCCACGGAACGGCGGCGTACATTGTCCTCACCAGCCAGAGCGGCATCCACATTGACGCGGTCACTTCCGGTATCTCCCCGCGGCCGTCCGACACTGGTGCGACCCCGACGAGCCCCACCCCGTCCATCATCCTCAAGACCACGGGCAGGTAAACCAAGCTGATTGGCAAAACGGCCGGGCAGAGCGGCGGCGGCTTCACCGGGGCGACGACGTTCGTCAGGAGTTTCGGGGGTTTTACCGGCAGCGCGGTCAGCTTCGGCGCGACGCTTGGCATTTTCTTCCTGCTGGCGCTTCAACTCGGCTTGGGTCGCGGCGTGGCGCTCCTGCTCCTTGATGCGCTTCATCTCTTCCATTTCCTGCTTGCGCAGGGCGTCACGGTCAAGCGGCTTGGCCGGAGCGGCGGGTTGAGCGGGCGGGGGCGGCGGGGGCGCCACCGGACGGTTCAGTTCGGCAATCGAAGGCAACGCCGGTTTGCTTTCGCTCGACGTTTCATTGTCTTTCAGCGCACGAAGGGCGCGGGCGCGGGCCTCGCGCTCCTGCTCGGTCAGCTGACGCGGCGCGACCGGACGCGGGGCCGGGCGGGTTGAACCAGCCGCCACACTGGCCGAAGAGGCCGCCGGTGCCGGAGTTTCATGGACAGGAGCGCGCTTCTTCTTGACCTCAACCGCAACCGTCTTGGAACGGCCATGGCTGAAACTCTGGCGGACAATGCCATCTGCCGCCGGTTTGGCGCCAGCAGGGGCCGCCGCCGGTTTGGCAGTATCAAGTTTGAGCGTCCCCCGCGGGGCAAGACTCAAAACTTTTTTGCCGCTCTCATTACTCTGATCAGACATACGCTTACTCTCCCAAAATCAAAAATCCTATGGCGTCAGCACCTGGGCCAGACGTGTACACTCGCTCAGCAGACGCTGCGTCCACTGACCCTTGTGAATAGCTACAAAAGCCAGACTTTCGCGCCCCAGCGCGGTTGACAGTTCGGCGGTTGTAAAGAGGGAACTGATCTGTGCCTCACCCCGCACCGATTCAATCTTGCGGACGGTTTCATGCGGCGCATTGCGGGCGGTAAAAACCAGACCGACCTTGCGGGCTACCAGCGACTGCCGCACATTGTCGTAGCCGTAATCTACCGCCCAAGCCCGCCGAGCCAGACCGAGCGTGGCCAAACAAGCCCGCCGCGCCAGCACAATAACCTGATCGATCAGCGCAGGCGGCACCACCACCGAACGGCGGGCCGCTTTGGAGAAAGCATTGGTATGCACGGCACGCTGCAATTCGTTGAGGCGAGCGGTCACCCAGTAGCCGCGCCCCGGCAGCGAGGCCGCGAAATCGGGCGTAATTACGTTATCAGGACCGATGACAAAACGGATCATCTGGTCATGCGGCAGTTCGGCTCCGGTCACGATACAGCGGCGTATCCGCGAGCCACGACCGCCGACTTCTTCCGGCTCTTCCCCCGTTCCCTGCGGGGCCGTCATAACAACAGCCTCTTCGCCTGACTTGGGTAGTTGCAAGCCAGAGGATACTGGCTCTTCCGGCTGAACAGGTTTCGAACGTGTGGCAGGCCGGCGTTTGGCCTCGACCATGCGTGCGACTTCCTGACCGATCGCCACATCAGCAGAGTTCCCATCCTGCGCCAACGGAATCGGCGCAGAGGAGATCACGGGCAGCTTAGTGCCGCCCTTGGGATCTTTGCTGAAGTCGCTGTTCGCTGCCGACACTGATGGACATCCCCCTCATGGCTCAAGCTGCCGCGTCCGGCGTCTTGCCGGAAGCGTCATCGTTAAACCAGTGGGCCCGGGCCGCCATGATGATGGCATTGGCCTGATCCGGCGTCAGACTGCCGGTTCCCAGCGCTTCAATCAGCTCATCGGCCGCCAGATCGGCGACATCGTCCAGCGTCTTGAGGCCCTTTTCACCAAGCGTCACCAACTGCACGGGCTTGAGGCCGGGCAGAGCGGCAACCGCATCTTCGACTCCCAGTTCCTTGCGCTTGACCTCGGCTTCGGCAGCCTGGGTTTCCAGCCAGACGGCGGCACGGTTCATCAGCTCGCTGGCAATCGCCTCGTCAAAGCCTTCAATCGCGGCCATGTCTTCCAGCGTCGATCCGGCAATTTCCTCAACCGCCGTAAAGCCTTCCGTAATCAGCAGATGGGCAATGACTTCATCGACTTCCAGCGCCTGCTTGAAGAGCGCCGAGCGTTCGTTGAACTCGCGAGTGCGGCGCTCCGACTCTTCTGCCTCGGTCATGATGTCGATGTCCCAACCGGTCAGCATGCTGGCCAGACGGACATTCTGGCCGCGACGGCCAATCGCCAGTGACAGCTGGTCATCCGGAACTACCACTTCGATGCGGTTGTTCTCGTCGTCCAGCACGACCTTGCTCACTTCCGCCGGCGCCAGTGCATTGACGACAAAGGTTGCCGATTCAGCGGCCCACGGAATGATGTCAATCTTCTCGCCCTGCAGCTCCTGCACCACCGCCTGAACACGCGAGCCGCGCATACCGACGCAGGCGCCAATCGGATCAATGCTGCTGTCATGCGAAATGACCGCAATCTTGGCACGGCTACCGGGATCACGGGCGACCGCCTTGATCTCAATGATGCCGTCATAGATTTCCGGCACTTCCTGCGCGAACAGCTTGGCCATGAACATGGGGTGGCTGCGGCTGAGGAAAATCTGCGGGCCGCGCTGTTCGGCGCGCACGTCGTAGATAAAGGCGCGGATACGATCGCCAACCTTGTAATGCTCACGCGGCAGCAGTTCGTCGCGACGCAGATAGCCTTCCGCCCGACCCAGATCAACCGTGACATTGCCGTATTCAACGCGCTTGACCGACCCGTTGACGACTTCGCTGATGCGATCCTTGTATTCGCGGAACTGGCGGGCCCGCTCGGCATCGCGCACACGCTGCACGATCACCTGCTTGGCCGCCTGAGCGCCAATGCGACCGAACTCAACCGGCGGCAGACCTTCCAGCCAGACATCACCCAGCTTGGCTTCCGGCTTGGTCTTCAGCGCCTCTTTAAGGCTGATCTGCTGGCGCTCCAGCTCCTCTTCAACCGTCTCGACCACCGTCGTAGCGCGGAAGAGGTGCATGGCCCCGTCCTTGCGGTCGATAAGGGCGCGAATATCAAGATCCGAGCCGTATTTGGCTTTCCCGAGCTTGACCAGCGCCATTTCCATCGCCTCGAGAACTTCCTCGCGGTCAATGTTCTTTTCGCGGGCCACCACATCGGCAACCTGAAGCATTTCAGCCATCATGATTCGACTTCTCCGTTGGATTTTTTCTGACGCTTTCCACTCTTGCCGTTACCATTGGCAGCGGCTTTTTTAGCTCCCGCTTTTGCTTTACCGGGTTTGGGTTGGGCTTTGGCCACCTCACGCGAGATGTCAAGCCGGGCCTGACGAATGTTTTCGAAGGGTAGTTCAACAACACTGCCCCCTTCCAGTTGCACCCGCACCATCAGGCCATTGGCCCCCTTGAGCAGGCCCTGAAAGCGCTTACAGCCGTCAACCGGCAGCTTCATATCAATGCGCGCCCGCTCGTTGGCAAAGCGCTCGTAATCAGAAATACGGGTCAGCGGACGATCCAGACCGGGCGAGGAAACCTCCAGCACATACTGGGTCTTGATGGGGTCCGAAACATCGAGCAGGGCTGAAACCGTGTGGCTGATGTCGGCGCAGTCTTCTACCGTCATCTGGCTGTTATCCGCTTTTTCAGCCATGATCTGCAGGGTTCCCTGAGCGAACTGCACGCGCACCAGATCAAAGCCCAGCCCGATCAGGCTCGGCTCGACAAGTTCAGCGATACGCGTCTCGATTTCCGCCACGCAGTCTGCTCCATCAACACAAAAGGGCGGGCTTGCGGCCCACCCTTTACTTCGTAAGCCAGTGTCAATCCGACACTTGCTTATTACTGGGATTTGGCGGTTTTATAAGGTATTCCAGAGAAAAGCGCAAGAACTTCCTGAGCCACCCCGACAGAAAACAGCTCAAGTCCATGATTCAACACATGATTTGGTGTATTTCCCTCATGAGTTAGGCTAGGGTGCCTCGCGTTGTTCCCTACCTTAAACTGCAGGACTGTGCAGCATGATCCGTTTTTCTCATCCCAACTTTCACGACACAGCAGGCGGAAAAGCGGCCCGCTTCTGGTTTCTGGCCCTGCTGGTGATGGCGATCAGCTGTTTCTGGATCACGCCACGGCTGCCGATGGTCGACCTGCCGCAACATGCAGCCCAGATTGCCGGTCTGCGGGATATGTTGACGGGACAGTTCAACTGGAATGATATGGTGTGGGTCGACCTGACCACGTCTTACCTGGTTGGTTATTTACCCGCCACCCTGTTGGCCCTGCTCCTCCCCGTACATGCCGCCATTGCCATTGTCCTGACGGCTGCTTTCTGTGCCTATGTCTGGCTGGCCCTGATTTTCCGGCGGCGCATGAAAGCTCCCGCTGCGCTTGACCCGCTGCTTCTGCTGTCTTTCTTTGGTAATGCCTTTCAGTGGGGCAATTTCAATTTTCTGGTTGCTCTTCCAGTCTGCCTGCTTTTTCTGCTCACCGCCATTGACTACGCCCAAAAGCCGGGAAGAAAAACGGTGGCCCATCTGCTCGCCATGGGAACACTCCTTTACCTCTCCCATATCCTGATGTTCCTGTTCGGCTGTGTTCTGGGTGGACTCATCCTGCTGGCTCATGAACGGCGGATTGGCAGACTGATCCGGCTATCGCTGCCTTTTGTTTTCTTTCTCGGACTGGTTGTTGTCTATCTGGCCCTCAACACCGGCCATGTATCAGCAGGCAGCGGCACGACCTTTTATCCTTGGCTGGCCAAATTTTTCCTGTTCGGAATCTTCCCGTTTGACGGCGACCTGCGGGAACCTTTCTGGCCGTGGTTTCTCCTGCCCTTTCTCGCCCCCTTCCTTGCCGGCTTCAGACCCAGACTCCAACTCAACCTGCATCTGGTGCCTCTCGGCGGACTGCTGCTGATCTGGTTTCTGGTTCCCTCCACCGTCTATGGCACTCACGGCATATTCGAGCGCTTTGCAGTCTTTACCATGCTGTTCTACACTGCAATCTTCGCCGCCCCCAAGCGCGGCATCAGCCCGGCTGAAGCCCGTATTGGCTTTATTTTCACCCTGCTGACCTGTGCCAGCTATTTTACCGTTCTGAACACCCGCATCTACGAAACCCGCGCAGAGAACCAGAGTTTTGAAGAGGTATTGGCGGTACTGGAACCGGGACAGCGGCTCCTGAACCTGACTGTTACGCAGGAAAGTCCGGCCATGCACCAGACCCAGACTTACCTCAACTGGGCCTTGTGGTATCAAGCCGAGAAACGTGGCTGGGTAGACTTCAATTTTGCCAGTTATCATCCACAGATCATCAAGTTTCAGCCGAAAAGCCGTCCACCAGTTAACGAGGACATGTATTTTCATGCCTCCATCTTCAACTGGAAGATGCTCAAAGGCGACCGCTACCGCTACATTCTGGTTCGTGCAGTCGAGGGTGTGCCAGCTACCCTGCTCCAGCAGATTACCGGTAACGGCGAATGCCGGGTCAGTCAGACCTTTGCCCATGCCCCCTATTACCTTTTTACGAATGAAGGCTGCCCCTGACAGCGGCATTCTGCCTCTTGGCGAAGCGACCACTTCCTGTGCTACAAAAAGAGCATGATCGACTATCTCAGCCATTACCTGCCTGCCGCTGTCACCGACTATCTGCCGGAGGCGCTGGACAAACTTGATATTGCCCCCGCCAATCTGCCCAAAGCCAGCACGTGGGAAAAGATGCTTAACAGCCTGCCCAGCATCGTTGTCATCATCCTGCTCGGCTGGTTACTGAACTGGGGCGTCAAGCAACTGCTGAGGCTTTACCGCTATATCAAAACCCGCCGTGTCACCGACCCCGAGGCCGGACGACGGGTGGATACTGTGACGCAGGTTCTGCGCTACGCCTTCAGCGTCCTGATCTGGCTGGGCACCATGCTGCTGGTGTTCGAGAAACTGGGCATCGCCGTTGGCCCGCTGCTGGGGGCTGCGGGTATCGTCGGTATTGCGGTCGGCTTCGGGGCCCAATCTCTGGTCAAGGACTATTTCACCGGACTATTCCTTATTATCGAGAACCAGCTGCGTCAGGGCGACGTTGTGGAAGTGGGCGGCAAGTCCGGTCTGGTTGAGGAAATTACCCTGCGCTATGTCCGTCTGCGCGACTATGAAGGCTATGTTCATTTCGTTCCCAACAGCCTCATCAGCACTGTTACCAACAAAAGCCGGGGCTTTGCCTTCGCCGTCATGGACATCAGCGTAGCCTACCGCGAGGATGTTGATGTCTGTACCGATCTCATGAAGGAGATCGGGGCCGGACTGCGTGCCGACCCCGCCTTCAGCCCGAAGATCCTTGAAGATCTCGAAGTAGCAGGCGTCCAGCAATGGGCCGACTCCGCCATCATCCTGCGTTGCCGTTTCAAGGTTTCGGCCCTTGAACAATGGACGGTGAAACGCGAATATCTGCGCCGCCTCAAACGGGCTTTCGATCAGGCCGGTATAGAAATTCCCTTCCCGCACATGACCATTCATACCAGTCCCGGCGTCAGTAAAGCCAACCCGTTTACCGCCGAACAAACGTCAGAAAATACGGACGACCGCGAATAGCTTTCAACTCATAGCGGGTGGGAGGCCAATCGGCGGGGCGGGTCAGCCAGTCCTGGGCGCTTTCAACTTTCCATGCAAAGGCCGGATGACGAGTGGTGTGGAACAGCATCCAGTCGAGCAGACTTTTGTCATCGGTCGCCAGCCGCAATTCGGCCCCCGGTTTCATCAGCCGCGCCAGCCGGTCAAGATTGGCGGGGCCGATAAAGCGCCGCTCCCAATGACGGGTCTTGGGCCACGGGTCATTAAACAGCACGAAAACCCGGCCCAGACTGGCACCGGGCAGAGCATCCATCAACTTGCGGGCATCATCGGGAAATATCCGCACATTGTCGAGAGCTTGAGTTTCAACATATTCCAGCAGCTTGGCAACGCCATTGATATATGGTTCGGAGCCAATCAGCAGGACATCTTTGTGATGTGCCGCCTGCCACGCCAGATGCTCGCCCGCGCCGAAGCCGACTTCCAGCCAGATGTCCGGCCAGTGGCTTCCGTCACTCCGGCGCAAAGCAGCGTCCAGTTCCGGGCCAACAGTCAGTTGCACTTTCGGCAACAACTCCTCCACCAGCCGCACCCGGTTGGGACGCAGCTTCTTGCCCTTGCGCCGACCGTAAAACTGCTCGGCGGGTTTGGTGTCAGACTCCGCTGTCATGAATGACCCTGCATGGTGATTCCGTCACAAATACCCCGGTCTTGTCGCATTTCAGACCAGCCCTCGCAAGGAAATTTGCCCTGCTTTAACCTTGCCCCATAGAAGAAACAAAGATAGACTCGCAGCAAGTTCATTCAGTCGGAGGTATTGACTCTTGTTACACCGCCAGCACTCCCGTGCCTTTTCCCTTATAGAAGCTGCCATTGTGCTGGGAGTGGTTGGAGTTGTCATCGGCGGCATTTGGGCGGGTGCCAATTCTGTCGCTATCAGTAACCAGAAAGCAGATGTTCTTAAAAC
>CAYSDE010000038.1:0-13460 GCA_964429685.1 uncultured Pseudobdellovibrionaceae bacterium | reverse complement strand
CCCGACCTGAACGCCAGCACCAATGGCCTGAATGATGGACTGAAGAGCGTTGCGGGTGAGTTCCATCATGCCGAGGTCAAACAGCGTCATCGGCTTTTGTTGCAACCAGCGGATGCCGGGGGGGTAGCGCCTCGGCAGCTGGCGGCGCGGTATCAAACTGGATTTGCGCTAGCGCGGGGCTCGAAAGAAAAGCAAAGAGCAATCCCAGAATAACATCATACCGGACGGATGATTTCTCTGAAAACAGTTTCATCGTGAGCCGCTCCAGGTTTTGCGGGGATCAAAAGCGTCGCGCACCGCTTCGCCGACAAAAATCAGCAGCGAGAGCATGGTGGCAAGGGTGAAAAAAGCGGTCAGGCCCAGCCACGGGGCTTGCAGGTTGTCTTTTCCCTGTTTGAGCATTTCTCCCAGCGAGGGCGAGCCCGGTGGCAGGCCGAAGCCCAGATAATCCAGCGCGGTCAGCGTGGTGATCGAGCCGTTGAGGATGAAGGGCAAAAAGGTAATCGCCGCCACCATCGCATTGGGCAGCACATGGCGCCACATGATGAGCGGGTCAGTCGCGCCGAGGGCGCGGGCAGCTTTGACATAGTCGAAATTGCGGGCGCGCAGAAACTCGGCCCGCACCACGCCCACCAGATGCATCCACGAAAACAGCAGCAGGATAAAGAGCAGCCACCAGAAGGTCGGTTCAATCAGACTCGACATGATGATGAGCAGATAGAGGATCGGCATCCCCGACCAGATTTCCATGAAGCGTTGGAACAGCAGATCGGTGAGGCCGCCGAAATAGCCCTGCACCGCCCCCGCCAAGAGGCCAATGGCCGAGCCGATAATGGTAAGGGTGAGCCCAAACAGCACCGACAGTCGGAAGCCGTAAATCAGCCGCGCCAGCACATCGCGCCCCTGATCGTCGGTGCCCAGCCAGTTATCTGCCGAGGGGGGCGCAGGCGCGGGCCGGGTCAGGCCGTAATTGATGGTGTTATAGCTGTACGGGATCAGCGGCCAGACCATCCAGCCGCCCTTCTCGGCAATCAGCTTCTGCACTTCGGGGTCACGATAATCAGCCTCGGTCTCCAGAAAGCCGCCAAACTCGGTTTCGTAATAGGTGCGGAACATTGGCGCGTAATAATGCCCGTCATATTTGAGCAGAAGCGGCTTGTCATTGGCTACCAGCTCGGCACTCAGCGTAAACACAAACAACAGCAGAAAAAACCACAAACTCCACCAGCCCCGGCGATTGGCGCGGAAATTGGCAAGGCGGCGACGGGTGAGCGGGGAGAGGGTCATCACACCTCCCGCGATGAAAAATCAATGCGCGGATCAACCAGCGCATAGGTGATATCACCAAGAATATTCATCACCAGTGCAATCAGGGTAAAGATGAACAGGGTGCCGAAGATGATGGGATAGTCGCGGTTGAGGGCGGCTTCATAGCCGAGCAGGCCCATGCCGTCGAGCGAGAAGATCACTTCAATCAGCAGCGACGAGGTAAACAGGATGCTGATAAAGGCATGGGGAATGCCGGCAATCACAATCAGCATGGCATTGCGGAAGACATGGCCGTAGAGCACGCGGTTTTCGGTCAGGCCCTTGGCGCGGGCGGTGATGACATATTGCTGGTTGATCTGGTCGAGAAAGGAATTTTTGGTCAGCATGGTCAGGCTGGCAAAGCCGCCAATCACCATCGCCAGCACGGGCAGGGTGATATGCCAGAGATAGTCGAGCGCACGCGCTCCCCAGCTCAGCGTTTCCCAATTGTCCGAAGTCAGGCCGCGCAGGGGGAAGAGATCAAAATAACGGCCTCCGGCAAACACCACAATCAGCAGAATGGCAAACAGAAAGCCGGGAATGGCGTAGCCGATGATAATCGCCGCTGACGTCCAGATATCAAAGCGGGTGCCGTCGCGCACCGCCTTTTTGATGCCGAGCGGAATGGAAATCAGATAAACCAGCAGCGTCGTCCATAGACCGAGCGAGATTGAGACCGGCAGTTTATCGGCAATCAGCTCAGTCACGCTTTTGGTCTTGAAGTAACTCTGGCCGAAATCGAAATGGAGATAATCGACGATCATCTTGAAGAAGCGTTCATGCAGCGGCTTGTCGAAGCCGAACTGCACTTCCAGCTCCTTGATGAACTCCGGGGGCAGGCCCTGCGCGCCGCGATAGCGCGAGGAACTGCCGCTTTGCATCGACGCGTTATTGATGTTCTGGGTATTGGTTTGTTGCAGCTCGCCCTGTGCGCCGGTAAAGCGGGAAGTGGCATCGACGGCATGGCCCTGCACCTGTGCAATGATCTGCTCAATCGGCCCGCCGGGCGCAGCCTGCACAATCAGGAAATTAATCAGCATGATCCCGAACAGGGTGGGGATGATGAGCAAAGCGCGGCGGAGGAGATAGCCCAGCATTGTCTATTCTTCTTTAATATCTGAGAGGTTACCTTCTGCTCTGAGAAGTTTTTTGTCTTCGGTGCGCACGCGGCTTTCCAACTTCCTGATGTCTTCTTCAGCAGGAAGATTTTCAGGCCGGATATTGCTTTTTGCCAATACTCCCCGAATATCCCGGTTGTTTCTAACATGCTCGTCACCAATGCACTGGGTGCCGCGCATACCGCTCTTTCTGACATTGAATTCGGTGATCGCCGCAGCAAACTCCTTGGCTTTGAGTGTTACAGTGGGCAAAAAGTCTGCCAGCGATCTTGAAGTTTTTACGCCAAGGCGATGTTTCATATCAGCTGTGTTGTGTCCACCAAAGAGTGCATTGTCTCCCCGCGAGCGAATAACGGCAAACCCCTTATCGTCAACCCCATGCTCATAAAGGGTGGAGGAAAGCTGTTTTTCGGTTTCAGTTAATTTTCCTCGCGCTTGTATACGCTCAGCCAGTATCAGGCGTTCCTGCAACAACTCCTGCTTGCGCGTCTGCATGGCAAAATAGGATTGCGCGAAAGCAATGGCTTCTTTCCTGGGATCTCCATTCTGGGCAATCAGGTAACAGGCATAGCGCGTAAGAATTAAGTCTTTGATTTCTCTAATAGAAGATGATCCAAGTTCGACCATTTTCGTGACTTCACGAAAATGGTTTTCGATGGGTTGATCTGCGGTCTTGCAGGAGATTTTTGCGCGCTCAAGGGCTGCTTCAAAATTTTCCCAGCGGGCGTAATCAAGCAAGAGCTGGATTTCTCTGGCATACCAGTAGGTTACGCCGTTATCGGTATGGGCAGAGTCTTCAAACTTGTTGTGGAGCTGGCTAATCAGGTCATTGTCCAAGGCTTATCTCCCAAGCAGGCTTCCCGGATATTACCCCATGTTCATGGTTTGATCCAGCTGGCATCAGCGTCTCGTCCTGTTTAGGGCCTCATCCTTGGCAGCATCCACCCACCACACTTCCGGGAAGCCGAAGCCGTATTTCTGCAGCACACTCGGATGGCTGAAGCGGTTCCAGTAGGCGACGCGATGAGCAGCCATGTGCCATTGCGGGATGACGTAATAGCCGTTCAGCAGCACCCGGTCGAGGGCGTGAACGGCGGTTATCAAGCTGGCGCGGTCAGGGGCCTGCACAATTTTGGTAATCAAAGCATCAACCGCCGGACTCTTCACCCCGGCAAAATTGCTGGAGCCTTTCAGATCGGCCGCGAGGGAGCCCCAGTAATTGGTTTGCTCATTGCCGGGAGACAGCGACTGGCTGGCCGTGCCGACAATCATGTCGTAGTCAAAATCATTGAGGCGGTTCTGGTACTGGGCAGTATCAATCACGCGAATGGCCGCCTTGATGCCGATCCGCTCCAGCGCCTTGACCAGCGGCTGCGTGACGCGGATGAAATTGTCCTGCACCAACAGAATCTCAAAGGTGAAGGGCTGGCCGCTCTGCGTGTTGGTCATAACGCCGTTCTTCAGCTCCCACCCGGCGGTCTTCAGCATGGAAACCGCCTGCCGCAACTGGTCGCGCTGATTGCCATCGCCGCTGGTGACCGGCAAGGCGAAGGGCGCGGTGAAAACTTCCGGTGACAGCTGATCTTTAAACGGCTCCAGCAGTTTGATCTCCTCCGCCGTCGGCAATCCGCCAGAGGCCAGTTCGGAATTGGCAAAGAAACTGGTCGAGCGGGTATACTGGTTATGAAACAGGTTTTTGTTGAGCCACTCGAAATCGAGCAGCAGCGAAAGGGCCTGACGCACCCGGACATCAGCAAAGACCGGGCGGCGGGTATTCATGAAAAAGCCCTGTATGCCCTGCGGATCCTGATGGGGGATTAGTTCCTTGATAACGCGCCCGTCCTGCACGGCGGGAAAATCATATCCAGTCGCCCAGTTGCGGGCCACATTCTCAAGCCGGAAGTCGATGGCCCCTGCCTTGAAGGCTTCAAACATCACTTCAAGGTCTTTGTAATAATCATAGGTGATTTTGGCGATGTTGTAGCGGCCCCGATTGACCGGCAGGTCTTTGGCCCAATAGTCTGGGCGCAAATCATAGGTAATGCTGCGGCCAGCCTGCACCGAGGCAATCTTGTAGGGGCCAGAGCCAACCGGAATATCCAGTGTTGACGCGGCAAAATCCTTCCCCTCCCAGTAATGCTTGGGCAACACCGCCATCTGACCGACAATCAGCGGTAGCTCGCGGTTGCCGGGGCCCTTGAAGGTGAACTTGACCCGGTTCGGGCTTTCGGCCACGGCTCCGGTCACTTCACTGTAATAAGCGCGGAAATAGGGGCTGCCCTTTTCCATCAGGGTCTTGAATGTCCACACCACATCCTCAGCCGTCACCGGTGTGCCGTCGTTGAATTTGGCTTCCGGGCGCAGGGTGAAGGCAACCCATGAGCGGTCTTCCGGCAGATCAACCGACTGGGCGAGCAGGCCATATTGCGAGAAGGCCTCATCCGCCGAGCCCATCATCAGGGTGTCATACATCAAAGACAGGCCTTCGGCGGCCTCACCTTTGAGGATGAAAGGGTTGAGATTGTCAAAGCCGCCGAAGCCGCCGAGATGGATGGCGCCGCCTTTGGGTGCGTCCGGGTTGGTATAGGCAAAGTGACTGAAGTCCGGCCCGTAAGCCGGATCACCATGCATGGCCAGACCGTGCAGCCCGCTGCGAACAGAGGAGACAGGAGCGTTTTCCGCCAGAGCAGGAAACGCAACACACAGGGCCAGCGCCCCAGTCAGGAAAAGCTTGATCATGGAGCGAGTGTAGGGGCTGGCGGCAGCGCCTGCAAGCTGCAGCTTTAGCGCAGGGAAAGTAGAAATATCTTGCGCCAGTCAGGCTCCCGCCTGAACTCGATGCAGCGATAGGTAAAGGCGGCCAATACGGCCAGACTGCTCCAGAACAGCAGCTGGGCCCGCAGGTCCAGAGGCTCTCCATGCACCAGAGCCCCCAGCAGCAATGCGTGCCAGACATAAATCGAAAAGCACATGGCCCCGGCCAGCCGGAGAGGATAAAGCCTGAAAAGACCGGAAATCTTTCCCTGCCCGGTAATGGCCGCCGCGATCACAAGGAAAAAACCCGCCTGAGTGAGGGTATTGAGCAAAGCCACCAGCGGCGGAAACAGAAGGTTCTGGATGCGTAAATCCCAGCCGATACCACTCAAAACCAGCAGACTTATGCCCATCCAGAAGGCGTGCCGGGGCAGAAGAGCCAGACGGTTCCGGCAGTACAGCCACGCAATCAGAATGCCGGTCATGAAGTCGTCCAGCCGTCCGAGGATGGAGTCCTTGATCGGGTTGACATTGAGGTTGTTAAACGGAAATTCAGACCCGATAACCCGGACAGCAAGCGCGGCTATTGCCGCTAGGATAAAAACCCGCCCCATGCCATAACGCCGGATGGCAAATAATAGAAACGGGAACAGCAGACCGAACCACAGTTCAAGGTGAAGCGACCAGAGGACTCCATTGCTGGAGGGAAAAAATTCGCTGGTGGTAAACAGGGAAAAAGAGGACAGGGTCAGCAACAGCGAAGTGATGTCACGCCAGCCACTCGCAGCCTTGAGGGCGTAGCCGACAAAAGTGATAAAAATGAACAGCGGCAGCAGCCGCGCAGCCCGGTGGCGAAGAAAATCCAGCGCATCCGTCCGGCTTCGCATCTGGCGCCGTTCCTGAAAATAAGGCAGGGCCAGCACAAAACCGGAAAGGATGAAAAACAGGTTCACCCCCATCCAGCACTGGGCAACCAGATAGGGATAGAAGGTGCTGTGGTCATGGACGTAACTGAACAGACGGGCCGCCATCATGTGCTGGTAAATAACCGCCAAAACGGCGATGCCGCGCAGTCCATCGATAGCCTGAAGCCGCACGGGCGGATGGTCCGGGTTCTCCATGACGGTGAGGTAACATTACACCGTGGCAAGAACAAGCAGAAAGGCAGAGATGACACAGCCAAGTCCGGCCAGCAGGTTACTGTCATCGGGAATCTGCTTGAAACGGTTCCACAGGATGACCCAGACCGGCGACAGCAAGGCGAGCGCGGCCAGAAAGGCCGGATTGGGAGCGGTGACAAGGCTGGAAGTTTTTAGCAGCAGAAAAACACAGGCACAGGCCACAACCAGACTGCCACCCCGCAGGATGGGGGGAGAAAAAACGTCACTTAAAGTCAGAGGCGCCGCGTCTTTCTCCGCCCAGAACAGGTTGACCAGTCCGGAAACCAGCGCGGTCAGGCTGCCATAGGCCAGATAGGTGCCAAAGCCGTGACCACTGCCCGCCAGCATGGCGCTTTTGTTGAGGACATCTATGGCCCCACCAATAAAATAGGCCGGAATCAGGGCTACCAACGCAACGCGGCCCAGCGGTGAACGGCGCATGAACAGCAACGAAACAACCACCCCCAGCAATGCCAGCGGGATCAGGAAGGCCAGCGGTTTTTCAGCCAGACCGGAAAAATGGCCGGGGTGCAAGAGGCCCCACAGAACAAACGAAACCGGCAGACACAGCGCCATCAGACGGCTGACCGCTCCCGCGCCATACTGCATGACCGCGTGAAAACTCATGCGGTCGAACACGCCGATCAGAAGGCCGCTGGCAGCGCTCAGCAGATAGAACAGGCCCTGACCCGGCCAGCTGTCGACCAGCAGGGCCGCGGGCAACAGGACGGCAAAAACGCCAAAGCCGCGCCACAGCATCAGGATGCGGGCCGGAATGCGGAAATGCTGGTTGAGTAGGAGAAAGGCGGCCTGCACTCCCCCCATCAACACGCCGCCAATCTGCCATTCTGCCAGCTGCATGATTTCCCCTCAAGAAAACAGGGCCCGGCAATGAGCCGGGCCCTGACACAGAACGCCGACAGCGCCTACTTCAGCGATTGCAGATAAGCGATCACGGCAGCGCGATCCTCGGGCTTGGCCATGCCGGCATAGGCCATCTTGTTGCCGGGAACAGCTTGACGGGGTTTGGCGAGATAGGCGTTGAGATGCTCAACCGTCCACTCTCCGCCCACCGTCTTCATGCTCGCTGAATAGGCATAACCGGCCACCGTGCCTCGGGCCCGACCAACAATGTCCCACAGATTGGGGCCGACCTTGTTGGGGCCGCCCTTGGTGAAGTCGTGACAGGCAGCACAAGCTTTGGCAAGTTGCTGACCCTTGGTCGGATCAGCGGCAGCGAGCAGGGGGCCGATTGGCGGCAGTTCAGCAGCGGGTGCAGCAGCTTCAGCCGCCGGGGCCGTCGCTTCAGCGGCATGGGCGGTTGAAATGACCCCTTCAATCTTGAAGGCGGCCTCTTCCAGCATTTCCGGTTTGACCAGTTTGTCGGCGGCAAAGCCAGCCAGCCACGCGATCAGCACAGCCAGCAGACCGGCTCCGACAATCTTGTTGAATTCCATGATGTTTTCCTCGTTTGAGACTTCAGAGATGCGGCTACTCTACGCAAAACGGCAAATTTTGTCGAGAGATGCTTGACCCCCGCTCAAGGATGCCGCATCACCTTGGCTATTATGACACGCACCCGCCCTACCCGTCCGCTCATCATCATTCCCTCCCGCATGGCATCCACCCGCCTGCCCGGCAAGCCGCTGGCCGACATTCACGGTCTGCCAATGATCGTGCAGGTGGTGCGACGGGCCGAAGCCGCTCAGCTGGGCCCGGTCTGGGTCGCCTGCGGCGAAGCCGAGATTGCCCATGCGGTAGAAAACGCCGGGGGTAAGGCGGTGCTGACCAATCCCGCCCACCCCTCCGGCTCTGACCGGATTTTTGAAGCGCTGCAGACCATTGATCCCGCCGGTCAGTATGATGCCATCCTGAATGTGCAGGGCGATCTGCCCACGGTGGAGGCGGCAACCATTCAGGCGATCTTCGCCCTGCTCGGTACACCCGACGTGGACATTTCGACCGCGATTGCGCCGATCAAGGAAGAAGCCGACCGGGTCAATCCGGCCATCGTCAAGGCAGTGGTGGAGTTGCCGGAAGGGGCCCGCAGTGGCCGCGCCCTCTATTTCAGCCGCGCTGTCGTTCCCGCCAATGCCGGGCCACATTATCACCATATCGGGCTTTACGGCTATCGGCGCGATGCTCTGGAACGTTTTGTCAAAGCGCCGCCCGCCGTGCTGGAGCAGCGGGAAAAGCTGGAGCAGCTGCGGGCGCTGGCACTCGGCATGCGTCTTGAAGCGGCACTGGTGGACGAAGTGCCGCTGGGCGTGGATACGCCCGTCGAACTGGCACTAGCCCGCGAAATGCTGAAAGGGAAATAAATGACCGACAATGTAATTGCCTTTCAGGGGGAGCCGGGCGCCTATTCCGATCTGGCCTGCCGCTCGGTTCACCCGACCATGGAGACGCTGTCTTGCCCCAGCTTCGAGGAAGCCTTGACCGCCGTGCGCGAGAAACGGGCAAGATACGCCATGATTCCGGTGGAAAACTCGATTGCCGGGCGGGTGGCCGATATTCATCACCTGTTGCCGGAATGCGGGCTCAAGATTGTCGGCGAGCATTATCAGCGCGTCGTCCATCACCTGCTGGCCACTCCCGGCACCAGCATGGCGCAGATCAAAACCGTCACCAGCCATATTCAGGCCCTGACCCAGTGCCGCAAATTCATCCGGGATCACGGCTTCAAGCCGGTTGCGCATAACGATACCGCCAGCGCCGCGCAGGATGTCGCCAACCGCAAAGACCCCAGCCTTGCCGCCGTTTCCTCCTCGCTGGCGGGTGAGATTTACGGGCTGGTTTCGCTGAAAGGCGACATCGCCGATCTGCCCGACAACACCACCCGCTTCCTGATTATGGCCCGCGAGGCCCAGTTGCCGCGCCCCGGCAGTTTCTGTGTCACTTCGTTGTTGTTCAAAGTGCGGTCGGTTCCCGCCGCCCTCTACAAAGCGCTCGGCGGCTTTGCCACCTGCGGCGTCAACCTGACAAAAATAGAGAGTTATCTGGTCGGCGGCAAATTCGACGCCGCCCAGTTCTATGTCGATGTCGAAGGTCACCCGGAGGAACGCCCGCTTCAGTTGGCGCTGGAAGAGCTGGCCTTCTTCGCCTCGGAAGTCAGCATCCTCGGCACCTATCCCGGCCACCCCTTCCGTCGTCAGGGTGGGTAAAGTTCAGGTTGCCCGCAGCCCCAGCAGCCGGGTGGCGACTTTGGCGAGCGGGATTTCTTCCTGTTCGGCTTTGCGTAGGTTTTTAAGGGTGACGGTGCCACGGGCCTTTTCGTCGCTGCCCATCAGCAGGGCGAAGGGGACGCCAGCGCGATCGGCGTATTTCAGCTGTTTGCCCATCTTGTGCGGATCAACATAGACCTCGACCTTGAGGCCGTCGGCGCGTAGCTCCGAAGCCAGCTTGAAGTAATCCGGCATCAGACTGGTATCAACCTGAATGATCAGCACATCGGCCAGCGCTGTTTCCTCGGCCTTGATAAAACCCTTTTCCAGCAGCACTTCAAACAGGCGGGTTGCGCCGATGGAGACACCAACGCCGGGCAATTTGCTCTTGGTGTAATAACCCGCCAGATTCTCATAGCGCCCGCCCGAGCAGATTGAGCCAAGCGATAGATCATCGGTCAGAAAGGTTTCATAGACGGTGCCGGTATAGTAATCGAGGCCGCGCACCGTGGTCAGGCTGACGGCAATAGCCTCTTCCGTGACACCGAGGCTACGCGCCCCTTCATAAACGGTCTTGAGATCGCCAAGGCCGGTGCTGAAAATCTCGTTGCTGGAGAGAGAGGCCAGACGGGCTAGCTTCTCTTCATTACTGCCACTCATGGTAAGAATAGCGAGCAGGGCGGTAGCGCGGGCCTCATCAAGCCCGGTTTCATCAGAAATCAGGCGGGTCTTTACTTCGTCGACGGCCATTTTGTCGAGCCGGTCGATTTCGTGCAGGGCGGCCTTTTGTTGCTCGGCTGTTGCAAGGCCAAAGCTGAGCAGAATGCCCTTGAGCAATTTGCGGTTATTAACCCGGATCTGGAAATTCTTCACACCCAGTTCGGTGAAAATACCAAAGATGATGGCAGGCAATTCGGCGTCATAGCCAATCGCCAGCTCATCCTTGCCAATCACGTCAATATCACACTGGTAAAACTCACGCCCGCGCCCGCGCTGCGGACGTTCGCCGCGATAGCAGCGCTGCATCTGGTAGCGGCGGAAAGGGAAATTCAGTTCATGCTCATGCTCGGCCACATAGCGGGCCAGCGGCACAGTGAGATCGAAACGCAGCGCCATGTCCGGGGCGTCGCCCTGTTTCAGGCTGCCGGTGCTTTGCACGAAGAAAACCTGTTTCTCCGTTTCGCCCCCTTCTTTGGTCAGCAGGATCTGGGTGGTTTCAAAGACCGGGGTTTCAACCGGCAGAAAGCCGAAGCGCTCATATCCCGTGCGGATGGTGTCCATGAAACGCTGGAACGCAATCTGCTGGCGCGGCAGCAGTTCCAGAGTGCCGGAGGGGGTGCGGGGCTGGATGATGGAATGTTTTTCGCTCATGATAGGCTGGTTATAGACAGGGAAAGCCGGAAGGCCAAGCGTTTTGCGTCAGGAGTGCTTCAGGTCGGCCAGCTTGCGGTCAATCGCCTGCCACGCCCGCGCCCGAATCTCTGGTTTTTCCATGTAGATTTCGTGACGGGAGTCGGAAAAATCAACGGTGGTGCAATCGGGCAGACGGTCGGGCAGGCATTTCTGACTCGCTCCATCGGTATGGGGATCATTGGTGGTGAGCAGGGCGAGGACTGGCGTTCTGACCCGGCCCAGCCCGGCTTTAAGAGCCCGGCTGGAGCGCAGCTGAGCCCCGACCCACCCCCACGTGACCCCATCGGTGACAAGATCGGGCCGGGCCGCTTTCAGGCCTTCCCACCAGTCGAAGGACTCGCGGTCGGAGGTGATGTAGTTGTTTTCAAAACTATGGTGGCTTGGCTGTCCCAGTGCATAGCTGGTCGGAACCAGCCGCGCCGCTACGGCAACAATAGCGCGGGCTAATGGCACGGGCAGGCAGGCCGGTGTTTTAATGTCGACAAGGGGAGACATGGCAATCAGCAGATCAGCTCCCTGCGTCGGCTGTTCCCGGGCCAGAAAACGCAGGGCCAGATGGGTGCCGGTGGAGTGACCATCCACTATAGCCAGCCCCTTGCCGAGGCGGGGCAACCAGAGTTTTTGCCAAACCTCCCGAAGGTCATCGACATAGGTATCAAAACTGTGGATATGGCATTTGCGTGGCTGGTCTGGAACAAGTCGGCCTGACCCTCCTTGCCCGCGCCAGTCGAAACTGACCGCCTGATAGCCCCGTTCAGACCATTCTTCAGCGCGCAGAGTGCGCTTCTCGATCACCTCGCCCAGCCCCGGCAACATCAGAACATGACCCCTGACCGGCTGGGCCGCTTTCCAGAACGCCCAGCGCAACTGCCAGCCGTCATGAAGCGGCAAATGGTCAAACTGCCAGTTGGCGGCGCGGTCAAGAAGGGTGGCAGCGGTCATAACGGTCATGAATTCTGCAACTTTCCGGGCGTATACGAATAATCTGCGGCTCAACCTAGCACCAGTGGTGGGCGAAGATACAGCCTCAAAAGCCGACTTGAAAAAAACAGGCTTCCAGTGCAAAGAGGGGGCATGAAAGTCTGTCTGCCCTTTGATGAAGTTCCCGAGGCTTACCACAATATCTGGTGGCTTATCGGAAATTACGACGGTCTGCACAAGGGGCATCAGGCTCTGGTGGCGGCAGCCAAGGCTATGGGCGGGCCGGTCGGTCTGCTGACCTTTGAGCCCCATCCGCGCAATTACTTCGACCCTCACAGCCCCCCCTTTCGCCTGACTCCGTGGCCCTATCGGCAGAAGCTGCTGGAACAGGCCGGGATTGATATTGTGGTGGTTCACCCGTTTGAAGCGCCGCTGGCCAACATGCAGGCGTCTGATTTTATTGATGATTTAATCCTGAAACACTGCCGGGCCCAAGGGGTGGTGGTGGGCGAAAAATTCCGCTTTGGCTTCCAGCGGCAGGGCAATGTTGAATTCCTCTCCGACCGCTTGGGCGCAAACCGGGTCAAAGTGGTGTCGCCGGTTCTTGACGAACAGGGACAGTCCTACTCTTCCAGCCGGGTGCGCGAAGCCGTGCGGGAAGGACATGTTGAAATTGCCGAGCGGCTGCTGGGCCGTCCGTGGAGCATCATCGGCCCGGTCGGCTACGGCATGCGACGCGGGCATGAACTGGGCTTCCCCACCGCCAATATCGATCTGGGCGATCACCTGCGCCCTCGTCTGGGTGCTTACGCCGGGTTGGTCAGCTTTGGTCCGCTGCTGCGCGCCAAAGCCGCCGTGCATATCGGACGCCGTCCCACGCTGGAGGGCGATGCGGTGCATATGGGGGTACATCTGCTCGATTTTGACGGCTTTCTCTATGACCAGACCCTGACCGTTGAGTTGACACATTTCATCCGTCAGGAATGGGCTTTTACCGGAGTGGCCCCGCTCAAGGAGCGCATTACCCTTGACGTCAAGGAAGTACGCGACTGGCTTGACGGCGTTCGCCCCCTTGATCCGTCAGGAAGCAGTGGCGGGTAATCTTGCTTATATCCCGGTATCGGGATAAGAATGACCGGTCAGGTTTTCTGGAGAGTATTCGCCTCATGTCTGGATCTGGTTCTGCCTTGGTCAGCGGCCTGACCGGTCGCCCGGCGCGTTGGCTGGGGCTGGGCTTGGCCGTGATCGTTTTTCTGGCGGATCAGGCCAGCAAGGTCGGAATGCGGGCTCTTTTGCCGGACTCCACCAGCCGGATCACCGTACTGCCGGTCTTTGATCTGGTTCATGCATGGAATTACGGGGTCAGCTTCAGTATGTTTGCAGCAGAGGGCGAGGGGCGCCGTCTGGCCCTGATTGCCGTTATGCTGGCGATTGGCGGGGCAGTCGGCTGGTGGCTGTATAAAAGCGACCGTCACCTGCCCGCACTGGCTTACGGCCTGATTCTGGGTGGGGCGCTGGGCAATGTCTGCGACAGGGTGCTGCATGGGGCGGTGTTCGATTTTCTCTATTTCCATCTTGCAGGTTACGGCTGGCCAGCGTTCAATCTAGCTGATTCGGCCATT
>CAYSDE010000037.1:347-14116 GCA_964429685.1 uncultured Pseudobdellovibrionaceae bacterium | reverse complement strand
TCAAGCGGCGGGCTGATTGCCCGGTGTTCAAAAAGTTTCTGGCGGCGGTGCAGCCTGATCCGTCGGTGCAGCTGTTTCTGCAGACGTGGTTTGGCTATTGCCTGTCTGGTGATACTACCGAGCAAAAACTGGTGATTATGCACGGTCTGGGCTCGAACGGTAAATCGACGCTGATCTCCACACTGGTTGATGTGTTTGGTGATTACGCGGCGACGCTGGATATTCGCAGCTTTCTGGCCAATGACAAGAAAGGCGGCGGTGACGCTACCCCGGACATTGCCCGCCTGCCGGGCTGCCGTCTGGTGGTGGCCAGCGAGCCGGAGCGCGGGGCGCGCTTATCGGAGTCCAGCGTCAAAGTCATTACCGGCGGCGAACGCATGGCGGCGCGGCAGCTCTTCCAAGAGCAATTCGAGTTTGAGCCGAATTTCAAGGTGGTGATCTCATGCAATCATCGCCCGGTTATCAGCGGGCAGGATCACGGTATCTGGCGGCGTATTCTGATTGTGCCGTTTAATACCACGGTTGATGAGACATCGCGGGATGCCCACCTGAAAGCCAAGCTGGTGGCCGAGGCCAGCGGCATTCTGGGCTGGCTGCTGGATGGGCTGGCCCTCTACCGCGAACAGGGTCTGGTTGTTCCGCCGGCCATCCTTGAGGCGGTTGATGAGTATCGCAATGAGAGCGACCCTGTGGGGCAGTTCCTCAAGGGCTGCACGGCCCCCACCCCCGTGGTAGGGCCGGGCTCTGACCGGGTGCAGGCAACTGTGCTGTATGAGAATTATGCCGAGTGGTGCAGGGAGAATTCAGCCGAGCCGGTAAGTACCACGGCGTTCGGAAAGCGCATGATCGAACGCGGGTTCAAGCGGATGCGGGTTGGGGTGCGCTTCTATCAGGGGTTGCGTTTAATCCCCAAGGAAGAGCGGGATGAATAAGCAAACCCGGCTAACCCTCCCTAAACCCTCCCTAGCCAAGCCATTGATGTTTATGAGGCGCTGGCGGGTTAGACGGGTTAGACGGGTTTTGTTGAGGTATGCATATGCGGGCGCGGGCGCGGGCACATATGCGAGGTGTGCGCAAACCCGTCTAACCCGTCTAACCCGCCATGGATATAGATTAAACAAATACTTACTTAGGGAGGGTTTGAAAACAACCCTCCCTAAACCCGCCATATCAACCAAACCAGCATGGGAGGTGCAGTGATGAGTGTGGTGCAGCCAAGAGAACTGAGGCCGGTATCAATCGAATGGCTGGTCGAGTGGACGTATCAGCGGCAGCGCGCTGATCTGGTGATTGAGCGCGGGGTCGGGCTGTATGATCTCGAGCTGATGGCGGACGGGATTGTTACTCGTAAGTCCAGCCCGGACGGGGTCTACCTGATCTGCACCACCGGCGGGCGGGTAGATGGGGGCGGCCATGCCAAGGGTGATCTGCATGAGGATGCCTATCTGGTTTATCGCACGGTGCAGAACATGGGGCGTGAGGCCCAGCAGGTGGTGATGGCGTATGTCCGCACTGGTGCGCCGCCAGACCCCATGATAGGCGTGGTACCGAAGCTGCAGGTTAAGCGTGACCGGATGGGCCGGGCGGTGTACCAGCGCGATCGTCGCGGCAAGCGGATTTGTGCCGTGCTTGAGCCGAATCCTCCACAGTTCCAGATTGATATGCAGCGCCGGGCCTATGCTGAGTGGTATGCAGTTATGCAGGATTTGTCGGTGCGGCTGACCTGTTCCGGTAAGCTTGAGGCCCATATCATCACAGGAATTGATGCAAAGGCCCCCGTATATTGAGTATTTCATTTTCCCTCTTGCGCGTGCCGCAAAAACTTGACATAAGGGTTGAAGGATCGAAGTGTGTCCGAATGACAGGGGCTGGCGCAAACGCGCTGGCCCCTTTCTTTTGGGCCTTTATCCCGTGCCGCCTCCTCCTGTGGCCTGCACTGACACCCTTGGCAGGGGTCACCACCGTCCTACCCGCGTGCGGGCTGGGACGGTGGTTTTTCTGCCACAGATTTGACGGGTCCCTCTGGGCCAAAAACCTACACGGGCGGCGGGGGCCCCGGTCTTCGCTAGTGTGCCCGCGCAACGGTGGTGCAACACCCGTTGCGCTGTGCAACGCCTTGCAACAGTTAAGTTATTCAGCCACGCCCGGAAGGGCGGGGCCGGTGGCACGCCAATGCCACCAGCCGCGAGAGTAGAGCATCGCATGTCGTAACAGGCCACGTCACGGCCATCCGCCCGCTGCCCGAGCAGCGGATGGGTCTTAGCACGATTGCGAAAAATGCTCAAAACTTTGGCTGTTGAAAAATGGCCGGTGTCGCGCCTCTGCGCCGCGCCGGACAATCCGCGTCGCCATCCGGCTGCGCAAATCACCAAGCTGCAGAGGTCGCTGCGGAACTACGGATTTAACAATCCGATTCTGGTCACGCCTGCGGGCGAGATAATTGCCGGGGAGGCACGCTGGAAGGCTGCGCAGGCGGAGGGGCTGCCCGAGGTGCCGGTGATCGTTATCGGCGATCTGATGCCTGCACAGGTCAAGGCCTATCGTATTGCGGATAACCGCATCGCGCTTGATGCGGTCTGGGATGACGATCTGCTGAAGGGTGTGCTGCAAGAACTTGAACTGGGACAGTTCGATCTGCCGGATACGGGGTTTGACGATCGTGAGGTCAGAAAAGTTCTGGAGGGCGTAAAACTTTCGGTTGATCCGGAACAGGCTCCGCCTGTGCCTCGTCATCCAATCAGTCGCCTCGGCGACCTATGGGTCTGCGGCAAGCACCGCGTGCTATGCGGTGACAGTACGAAAGCCGAGAGCTATGCGGCCTTGATGGATGAGAGCCGCCAAGGTGATGCGGTGCTGATTGATGCGATTGGCAATGCGGATTTGGTTTTTACTGATCCGCCCTATGGCATGAGTTACAAGAGCAAAAAACACGGCATGATCATCAATGATGATGCACGAGGCTCTGAACTAGTGGCGCTGGTGCGAGATGCCCTGAAACAGGCGCACGCGGCCAGCAAGCCTGAGGCATCTACTTACGTCTGCCTGACATGGCGGACTTATGCCGATTTTCTTTGTGCGCTGGAGCAGGCAGAGCTTGCAGTCGCGGCTTGCATTGTTTGGGACAAGGGGTCGGTTGGTCTGGGTACTCAACACTATCGCCCGCAGCACGAGTTCATTTTTTACTGCAAAGGCCACAACTGGTACGGCGGTAAAGCTGAGGGGGATGTCTGGCGTCTCAACCGCGATCATACAGGTGATTATGAGCATCCGACCCAGAAGCCGGTGGCGCTGATTGAGCGGGCGCTGGTTAACTCGACATGCAGAGGTGATGTTGTGCTCGACCCGTTCGGTGGGTCTGGTAGCACACTGATGGCCGCTGAACGACAGGGACGGTGTGCCCGACTTATTGAGCTAGACCCGAAATATGTTGATGTGATTGTCCGGCGCTGGGAAACCGTCACCGGGCAGCAGGCATTCCACATGGATTTGGCCATGACATATCAGGAGGTATCGGCTCTTCGCACTGCTTAGAAAGTGGAGCCGTTATGGCATTGGTTGGAATTTCCGAAGCGGCAAAGCTGCTCGGGGTGAACAAAAGCACTGTCAGTCGGCAGGTGGCGAAGGGGATTATCCCCAATCACGCCGAGCCGGGAAGACCGCCGCTGGTTGACCCGGATGAAGCACGGCTGGCGCGAACGCAGAATATCGACACGTCAAAAAGCGCGACGCCGGGGTTGGGGCTGCGGCAGGATATGTTTTCTGCGCCGCCCGCTCCCTCGGGCCAGAGCGAGATGTCGCTAGCTGATGAGGATGAGGACGAAGCGGCGGGAGCCGATGATCCGGTTGACCGTGAAAAGTTGAGTTACAACACAGCTCGCACGGCCTCGGTGGCGGTGCAGGCCAAGCGGTCACAGGCGGAGTATCTGCGCGAGATCGGGCAGCTGGTGGCGACTGCCGACGTGGAGCGGGCGGCGCAGGATCATGCGCGGAGCTTGCGCGACCGGCTGCTGGCGCTGCCGAATCAGGTGGCGGGGTTGCTTGCTTCGGAGAGTGACGAGCGGAAATGTGCGGCGCTGCTGCGGGCGGCGCTGAAAGAGTGTCTGAATGCGGCGATTAGCGAAATGGAGGTAAACCCGACAGGACTGAACCTAGATGAGTGATGCCCTCGAACAATCAGTCTTAAACGATGCGGGTAACGGCTTTGCTGCTTATCGCGCCGGATTTATGCGCGGCCTTGCGCCTGACCCTGATATGACGGTAAGCGAGTGGGCATCTAAGCACAGGGTGCTGTCTTCAGAGTCCTCCAGTACACCGGGGCGTTGGCGCAATGAGTTGGTGCCGTATCTGCGCGAGGTTATGGATTGTCTGTCGCCAAGCCATCCGAGCCGCGAAATCGTGTTCAAGAAATCGGCGCAGGTAGGCGGCACCGAATGCGGGATCAACTGGTTTGGCCTGATTGCGACGCTGAGCCCCGGCCCGATGGGTATCTGGTTGCCGACGGTCGATCTGGCCAAAGCGTATGTGCGGACGAAACTGCAGCCCGCCATTGAGGCGACTGCCGAGCTGCGCGGCAAAGTGGTTGAGCAGAAGAGCCGGGACGAAAAAGGCTCGACCACAATGTTCAAGAAGTTCCCCGGCGGGTTTGCGCTGGTGAGCGGCGCGAACTCTTCAGCCGCGATGCAAATGCATTCGCTGCGGTTTTTGCTGAAGGAGGAAATTAGCGAGTGGCCGTTCGATGTGGACGGGCGCGGCGACCCTGACCAGATGGTTGATGCGCGTACCAAGAGTTTTGACGTTAACAAGAAAATCTTTAACAACTCGACACCGGGCATCAAGGGGCAGTGCCGCATATCGATAAAATACGAGGCGAGCGATCAGCGGCGCTGGTTGATGCCCTGCCCGCATTGCGGCGCTTATCAGCGCATGCAGTGGGAGCGGCTGCAATTTAGCGAGATCCCGCCCTTCAACGCGCAATATGCTTGCGCCGGATGCGGGGCCTGCATCGAGCATCACCACAAACGGTGGATGCTGGATCGGGGGGTATGGGTTAAATACTGGCCGGGCGAGGATTGCCCGCCGGAAGTGATTGCTGGCGAGAATATAGCGCAGCATCAGGCGCGGGGTGATGGCGGGCGGGAACCGGGATTCCATATCAACCAGCTGTCCAGCCCGTTCGTGCATTGGGATCAGACGGTTTTTGATTTTCTAAAGGCGCGAGGCGATAGCAAAGGCATGAAGGTTTTTACCCAGCAAACGCTGGGCGAAGACTATGAGGAATCGGGCGAGGTGCCGGACTATGAATTGCTGGCCAAGCGCACGCAGGATTACCGGTTGCAGTCGCTGCCCAGTGGGGCGCTGTTTATCACCGGGGCAGCTGACGTGCAGCATAATCGCATTGAGTATGCGGTATATGGCTGGGGCGTCGGCTTCACGCGCTGGCTGATTGACAAGGGCGTGCTGGAAGGTGACCCGCACGATCAAGAGGTTTGGCGTGCCCTGTCTGATGTGACCGAGCGGCGCTATACCGACGGGCGCGGGCGGACATGGCCGATTGACCTGTTCGGGGTGGATTCGGGCTATTTGACGCCCCGCGTTTATGCGTTTGTGCGCTCGCGGGCGGGCACCATGAAAGTTATGGCGCTGGATGGTCGGCCCGGCTGGGGTGAAGCGCCGATTGGAACACCGAGCAAGCGGGATGTGGATTTTGCCGGGCGGAAAATGGGCAGCGTGATGCTGTATCCGGTAGGGACGTGGGATCAGAAAACCGAGCTTTACAGTGCGCTGACAAAAACGATTGCGGGCCCGGATGAAAACGGAGCATGGCCGGTTGGTTGTGCCCATTATCCGGATGTATGCGACAAGGACTATTTTAAGCAGCTAACTGCGGAATACTTGGCCGAAAAACCGCGTAAAAACGGGCTTATCAGCCGTGAATGGGTGAAAATAAAAGCCCAGCCGAATGAGGCTTTGGACATCGCTGTCTATGCGGGGGCGCTGGCGCATCACTTGGCTGACCGGCTAAGCCCGGAAGACTGGCACCGGCTGGCGGCAGAACGCGCTGCCGAGGTGGAAGAGGCGCAATTGGCGCTCGATAAATATTGGGATGCAGGCCTTATCAAGCCAGAAGTGGCGGCGGCGGTACCGGAAACACCGGCAGCTGCGCCGCCAGCTGCGACCTGGCTTGATCCGGAGCGGACACAAAACTGGCTCAGACGATAAACACTGGAGATGAACATGGCTCTTGGTCAAACAGACCTTGACCGCCTTGAGCGGGCAATGGCGAACGGCACATTGACGGTTGAGGTTGACGGGCAGCGCATCACCTATCGTTCGGTTTCTGAACTGCGCGAGGCGATTGACTACACGCGCAGGGCCATCAGCGACGCTTCGTCTGGCGGTTCGGTTGGCCACAGTTTTGCCAGCCATAAACGGGGTTAAACACGTGAAACTTCTTGAAGACACTATCGCGGCAGTCTCGCCCGGATGGGCGGCCGTGCGCGCCGAAGCCCGCACGCGGCGAACTGAAGCGTCTGCGCGGCGGGTATTGTTGAACGCGACGATGCGGAGCTTCTACGACGGCGCGGGCAGCGGGCGGCGTACCGACAGTTTCAACAGCAGCAATTCCAGCGCCAATGCGATCTGGTCCAGCGGCGACCCGATGCGGTTACGCAATCGTGCCCGCGATGTTATTCGTACCTCGCCCCATGCCGCGAACGGGGCCCGCAAAATTGCCAACAAGATTGTGGGCGCGGGCATTACGCCACGTTTTGTGACTAGCAGTCCCCGCGCCCGCAAAATGATTGCTGCCCGTTGGCGGGAATTTGTGCAGACGGTTGATACGAGCGGAAGACTGGATTTTTACAGCCTGCAGAATTTGATGGCCCGCACCATTGCCGAGGGCGGAGAGGGCGTACTGGTCTGGAAGTGGTCGCGCACCGCGCCCTATCTGACGGCGACGCTGCTGGAAGGGGATTTTCTGGACGGCAGCAAAACCGACTGGCGGCCTGATACATCTGGCCTGCGGACGCTGCAGGGTATCCAGATGGACAGCAACGGTCGGCGCACCGGCTACTGGATTTTTAAAGAGCATCCGGGAGAATACTTCGGGCTGAGCAATGGCTATGAAAGCGTGCTGGCCAATGCCGATGATGTTGACCATGTGTTTGACATGCTGCGTCCCGGCCAGCTGCGCGGCATCAGCTGGTTTGCGCCGGTGCTGCAAAAAGTTCGCGATCTGGCTGACTATGATGATGCCGAGCTGGTGCGCAAACGGATTGAGGCCTGCTTTAGCGTGTTTGTGACCCAGCCGGGGAATCCGGCGGGCGGGCCGCTGCTGGGCGGCAGCACCAAGGATGCAGACAACCGGTCGATTGAAGGTTTGGCCCCCGGTCTGATCAAGCGGATCAACCCCGGAGAAGATGTGAAATTCGCACAGCCGACCAGCAATGACGGCTATGTGGATTATCTGAAAGCGGTGCTGCATTCGATTGCCGCTGGTATTGGCATCACCTACGAACAGCTGACTGGTGATTTAGAGGGCGTCAATTACAGTTCCATCCGCGCCGGGATGATCGACTTTTGGGAACTGCTTGACCACTGGCAGTGGCACATGATGGTGCATCAACTGTGCGTCCCGACCGAAAAGCGTTTCCTGCGGATGCTGGAGCTGACCGGCGAAAAGCTGCCCGCTGATTTGAGGGTGGAGTGGTGCCCGCCTGCCCGCGCTTATGTTGATCCGCAGAAAGATATTGCGGCGATCAAGGAGGAATTGAAAGCGGGCGTGCGCACCTATGCGGATGTGGCGGCGAGCCGGGGCTATGACGGCAATCAGGTGATTGAAGAAGTTGCCGCCGAACAGGAACAGCGCCGCAAGCTGGGTGTGGTGGTGGATATCGACATTACCAATACGCCGAAGGTCGCGCCACCTGCTGCGCCGCCCTCTGCTGATGCAGCTGATGCGGAAGATCCGGCACCAGCCAAAAAGAAAACCGAGTAGAGAATGCCGCCCGCAGCTCTTGCGGAGAGGTGGATACCGGCCTTCGCCGGTATGACGAAACTATGAGTGAGGAAAAAACATGAAACAGACAACCCGCATGCTGGCACAGCAGACGCGCTCTGCCGTTGTTGAGCCAGCGACCATTGATGAAGCCTCGCGCACTGTTGAGGTGGTGTGGTCAACCGGCGCCACGGTACGGCGCTATGACTGGGAAGATGGCTGCGTCTATGACGAGGTGCTGGTGGTTGATGACCAGTCCTGTGATTTGACGCGCCTCAATAACGGTGCACCAGTTTTGAACTCGCACAGCAATTACGATCTGTCGAACGTGATTGGCGTAGTTGAGCGGGCATGGATTGAAGGCGGCGAAGGCAAGGCCACCATCCGCTTGTCCAGCGCTGAAGACGATCAGGCAATCTGGGAAAAAGTTCGCAGCGGCATCATCCGCAATATTTCCGTTGGCTACAGCATCAAGAGCTATGAAGTTGATGAGAGCGGCGGAACGAAGATCTATCGCGTCACGAATTGGCAGCCGATGGAAATCAGTTTGGTGCCCGTTGGGGCTGACGCCGGGGCTGGAACCCGGGCACCAGAAAACAACCAGACCCCGTGCAATGTCGTAACCAAGGAGAGAACAATGTTGAAGATCCGTTCCGAGACTGACCCCGCTGCTGATCCGGTTGATCCGGCCCCCACCCCGGCAGCAGTTCCGCCTGCACCGGCGGCTAACCCGGCCCCGGCTGATGCGCCGGATACCGCTGATACTGAACAGCGGGCTATTGCCGGTGAGGTGACCCGTCTGGCCCTGAGCCACAAGCTGCCCCAAGACAAGGCGGTGCAGATTGCCAGCCGATCGCGCACGGTGGCCGAGGCTCGCAGTGCCATTCTGCAGCACCTTGAAGAGCGTTCGATCGGCGTGTTCGGCGTGGTGGACAGCGAGCATAACCGCACCACGATGGACAACCCCGAGGCCCGCCGTGCAGCGATGAGTGACGCCTTGCTGCACCGGATCAGCCCAGCAGCTACCAAGCTGAGCGATCAGGCGCGGGGCTACCGCCATATGAGTTTGCTGCGTATGGCCGAGGATGTGCTGTCTGGCGAGGGCATTAAAGTTCGTGGTTTGCCCGCTGACCAGATTGCCGCCCGCGCCCTGCACAGCACGAGCGACTTTCCGTCGCTGATGTCCAACGTGATGAACAAGCGCCTGCGGCAGAGCTATGAAGAGAACAACCCGAGCTACCGGTTATGGGCCCGCCGCGCTGCCAATGCGCCGGATTTCAAGCCGATTCAGGCCACCTTGCTGAGCAACATGCCGGACCTGCTGCCTGTCAATGAACATGGCGAGTTCAAAGCTGGCAAGCTGATGGATGGCAAAGAAACTTACTCTGTCAGCACGTTCGGTCGCATTGTCGGCGTGACCCGTCAGACCCTCATCAATGATGATCTGCGGGCGCTTGACCGCATGATGACTGGTTTTGCCAGTGCAGCGGCCCGGCTGGAAAACCGGCTGGTCTATGCCCAGCTGACGGCCAATGCGGCGCTGTCTGATGCGATTGCGTTGTTCCACGCATCACATGGCAACCTTGCTGCCAGCGGGTCGGTTATTTCCAGCACCTCGCTGCAGGCGGGGCGCAGCGCGATGCGGCTGCAGAAGGGCAAGCAGAGCGAGGAACTCAACATCGCTCCGCGTTATCTGATTGTGCCGACGGCGCAGGAGCAGCTGGCCTATCAGTACACCAGCAGCAACTATGTTCCGGCCAAGCCTTCTGACGTCAATGAGTTCCGGCAGGGTGGACGCACGGCGCTGGAGCCGATTGTCGAGGCAGTTCTGGATGCGAGTTCCAGCACGGCTTGGTATCTGGCGGCTGACAGCAATGCGATTGATACGGTCGAATACTGCTATCTGGACGGCGCTGAAGGCGTATTCCTTGATACCCAACTCGGGTTTGACATCGATGGCATGAAAGCCAAAGCCCGGCTTGATTTTGCCACCAAGGTGATCGACTTCCCCGGTCTCTACAAGAACCCCGGCGCATAAGCGCAGGATTGACCTGATCTGCGGCAGCCGGATGTTCCGGCTGCCGTTGCTGTTTTTGCGAACCTCGAAAGGAACTGAAATATGGCTACAAACTTTCTGAAATCCGGCGGCGTCATCACGCTGGCGGCTGCCCCCTATGCACGACTCTCTGGTGAGGGCGTGAAAATGGGGAGCCTGTTTGGCGTCTGCCTGACTGATATTGCCAACGGCGCGGCGGGCGAAATTGAAACGGTTGGTGTGTTCACGATCAAGAAGGTCGGCAGCCAGGCATGGACGCAGGGCGCACCGGTTTATTGGGATGACACCAACAAACAGTGCACCACGACCAGCAGCGGCAACCTGTTTGTCGGCCACGCCCATGCGGCGGTTGGTTCTGGCGCTGGTGAGACGCTGGGCGAAGTGCGCTTGCACGGCGCGTCGATCTGAGGCGGTTGAATAATGAGCGCGTCTGACGTTTTGAAGAATGCCATGAGTGATCTCATGGAGTCTGAGTTGGCGCTGGACGCGCTCTTTTTTCCAGCGGGCGAGACGCCCTATCTGATCCGCGTGCTGCGGACGATTCCCGATGAATATGGCAGTTCTGTTTTGTCCGGTGCCAAGGTCGAGGGAGTTTATATCCGCGCCCTCGCCGGATCACTGACACGGCGTCCGGCCAAGGGTGACAAGCTGGCGCTGACGTTCCCGGCTGAAGCTGGGTGGAGTGACCCGGTTTTCTGGGCCTCTGATGCGGCGGCTGACGTGCGCAGCGCGACCCCGACAAAAACCGGGCTGTTTATCGATATCAACATCAACCGGGCGATCAGCTGATGACAACCATGCGCGAGCAGATTGTGGTGGCGGTGGTGGCCAAGCTGGCGGCGCTGACTGGCGTTACAGTGGTGCGCGAGCCGGTTAGTGATGTTGACGAAGAGCAGGGTGACTGCATCGCCGTTTTTGCGGGCGGGCACCGGCGCAGCGATGATGCCTATGGCACGTCGCGTTATGATATGGATGTGATGCTCGACTTCTTCAGCTTCGGCAGCAGCGATACGGATCGCGGCTCACGGATCAATGTGTTGTATGGGCGCGTGATGGCGCTGCTGCTGCCTGACCCTAGCCTCGGCGGGCTGATTATTGACCTGACCGAAGAAAGTTTTGATGTGCCCGATTTCGACCTGATCTCGGGCCAGCTGCCCTATGCCGCCGCACGCCTGAATATGACGGCGAGTTTCTTGACCAAATCTTCTGACGTTTCAACCCCCGGCCCTTGAGAGGAAAATTATGACGCGCATTGATCCCAATCGTGTGCAGGCTGAGCCTGCTCGCGACGCAACTTCGGTTGTGCTTGAAGGCGGCGGCATCCCTGCTGTTGCCGCCGAAGAAAAACCGACCAAGGCTGAAAAGCCCACCACACCCACCAGCGATAAGGAGTAAGCAGAATGGCACAAGACGGAATTATTCGGCCCAAGAATACGGTTCTTCTGGGAAAAATCGAGAGCTCAGTTGGCGTTGATGCATCGCCTGCTGCAGCGGATGCCATCCTGATCCAGAATCTGGCCATGAACTTCAACCCGAACCTGATTAATACCGATGAGTATACGGGTTCGCTCGACGGGGCCGGACCTATCCTTGGCGGGTTTCAGGCCGTAGAGCTCTCGTTTGAGGTGTATCTGAAGGGCGTGTCCACTCCCGGTACTGCGCCAGAGTGGGGCAAGTTGCTGCGCGCCTGTGCCATGAGTGAAACCATTCTGGCAACCGCGCTGCCAGCGTCTGCTGAGGCCTGCGCCGCAGGTGGCAGCACAACCACGGCCACGCTGGGCACCACTGCTGCAGCGACGGCCCAGCAGTATCGTGGCATGCCGATCAACTTCACCGGTGCTGTGGCTGGGGCAGCCTTCATCTCGGACTACACGGCGGCCAAGGTGGCGACGCTGACCGACCTGATGTCTGGATCGATCATCGCGACCACCAGTTATCAGATTCCGGCCAATGTGGTTTATGGCCCGGCCTCAAATACCATTCCGTCGCTGACGTTTTATGCCTATGCCGACGGCCTGCTTTATAAATTCATCGGCTGTCGCGGAACGTTTGAGCAAACGATTAACACCAACGGCGTTGGCGTTCTGCGCTTCACGATGCGCGGGGCATTTGCCAGCAAGACCGACGCAGCTGTGATTTCAAGTCCGGTTTATGATGCGACTCGTCCGCCTATTTTCCAGAATGGCAAGATGTTGATGGATCGCAAGGCTGCTGCGGTCGCCCAGTTCAGCCTTAGCCTCGGCGCCGAGCTGTCAATTCCGGATGATCCTAACCAGCCGGAAGGAACATTGCCGCCGATCCACAACAGCCGCAAAATCACGGGCAGCGTCAACCCGCTGGAAACACTGGTGGCAACCCGCGACATCATGAGCGACTTCAGGGCTGGGACGCGCCGCATTGTGCATGCGCGTTATGGCAGCGTGGCCGGCAACCGGATTGGCATTACAATTCCCGCCGCCCACTACACCAACCATACGCCCGGTGATCGCAATGGTCTGGGGCAGGTGACGGTGCCGTTTGAAGCCACTGGCCGCGATGCCGGTTGCTTCCTCTGTGTGTATTGAGGTTGACCATGACTGTTTTCTCGAGAAACGACATCCAGCGTTATACGCCTGCCCGGTTTGAGGGGCAGGCGGATGCGCCGGTTTATGTGATTCGCCCGGCGACAACGCTGGAGCGGATGCAGCATAGCCGTGATGTGAGTGCGGCTGGTGTGCGCATGCCCAGCCGTGCCGACCTGCAGACGGCTCTGCGGAATGGCATTGATGCTGTTGTGCTGGAAGAAGACCGCCCGGCGCTGCATGCGCTGGTTGACGGCGATCAGGCGGGGACGTTGACAGAAGCTGATGCCGCTAACTGGGCGGCGCTGGATGCGGCCATGATTGGAAATTGGCCGCCCTATGCGGAGCTGGTGGCCAACCGCGATCTGTATCTCAAGGTGTTTCCGCTGTTTGCGTTCCGGCGTTTTGTGGTGGGCTGGGAAAATGTTGAAGTCCCCTATGCGCGCACCGGCGCTTTGCTGAGCGAAGACGTGATTAACAGGCTGTCGATTGAGGATGTGCTTGAGGTCGGCTGGGCGGCAATCTTGCGCGGCAAGGTCAGTGAGAGTGACGAAAAAAAATCTGTATCGCCTTCTCCGTCTGGAGAGAACCCCGAGCCTTTAGGGGAGATTTCGCCGCCGGAAGCGGAGGGGGCTGGGTCATCCCCGGTCTGACCGGTGATGATCTTTATGAGACAAATCCGCGTGATCTGATTGGTGATGAGTGGGTTGAGCTGATGTCGCTGTGGGCACGGTGCCGAGGCAGCGACATGGCGCAACCCCTCATGCCCGAATCCGGCGGGATTGGCGAACAGGCCGCGTGGTTGATGGATGCGTTTTCGGTGATTGAACAGCTCTACAAGAAGGAAAACTGCAATGGCTGATGATGGTTTCAGATCATCACGACATTCAGAAGTCACCAACCTGACGTCTTTTTCCCGCGCTTTTGATGTGATCGGAAACGACATCATTGCCGGAAATGCCAAGGCCCTGCTGCAGATTGCCGAGAATCTGAAAAACGAATTGAGGGCGCAGGTGCTTGCCGCCGGTCTGGGGAACAGTCTGGCCAAGGCGTGGCAGACCAAGAAATACCCGGCTGATCTGCGCAGCTGGCACCCGGCCCTGTTTGTCTACTCGAAAGCGCCGATCATTCATGACGCGTTCAACCGGGGCGATCT
>CAYSDE010000037.1:0-337 GCA_964429685.1 uncultured Pseudobdellovibrionaceae bacterium | reverse complement strand
CGGTGACGGCTGAGGCGACGGGGAGCCAGTATCTAGCTATTCCGACCAAGTATGTTCCGCCCCGGCTGGCAATGAAAACTAACAACTTCCGGAAAAACGGAGCGGCGACAGAGAGCCTGCCGAAACTGGTTGAGCAATGGTTTGGCCGAAAACTTGTCTTCATGAAAGGCAAGAACGGAAAAGCTGACTGGCTGCTGATGCCACAAGCGGTGATGGGTCTTAAAGGACGGGGCTGGAAAGCAGCCTCGAAAGGCCGCGTCAAGAAGGGTCGAAAAGTAGAGGCCCTGCCTATGTTCATCCTGATCAAACAGGCCAAGCATACAAAACGTCTCGATAT
>CAYSDE010000036.1:0-14367 GCA_964429685.1 uncultured Pseudobdellovibrionaceae bacterium | reverse complement strand
AAACTCGGCATTGTTGCGGGTGGCGGTGTACTCCCCCGCCTGCTGGTGGAAGCCGCCCGCCGTGAGCAACGTGAGGTTTTTGTCCTCGCCGTCAAGGATCACGCCGCTCCGGAAACAGTTGCCAATGTCGAACATGCTTGGGTCCGCCTTGGTGCAGGGGGAGAAGCGCTACGCGCCCTGAAATCAGCGGGCTGTCAGGAACTGGTTTTTGCTGGCGGCGTCAAGCGCCCGTCACTCCCGGAATTACGTCCGGACTGGTACACCGTGAAATTCCTCGCTCGGGCCAGCAAAGTTTTCTTCAGCGGCGATGATGCGTTGCTGCGCGCCGTGCGAGACGAATTTGCCCGTGAAGGTTTTGTCTGTATCGCTCCGCAGGACATCATCTCTGATTTGCTGATTTGCGCCGGACCACTCGGACGTCATAAACCCGATGAGGCCGCACATCAGGATATCAAGCGCGGCATTGCCGTCCTGCAGGCGCTGGCACCGCTTGATGTCGGTCAGGCCGTGATTGTGCAACAGGGGCTGGTTCTCGGCATTGAAGCGATTGAAGGCACGGCCGCCCTCATCAAACGCAGCGGCGATCTCAAACGCGCCGGGGCAGGGGGCGTACTGGTCAAACTCAGCAAGACAAATCAGGATGAGAAAATCGACCTTCCCACCATTGGCCCTGATACCATTGCCCAGGCCAAAGCCGCAGGACTGCGCGGGATTGCGCTTGAGGCCCGGCGCACCCTGCTGCTTGATCTTCCCCGCACCCTTAAAGAGGCCGATGACGCAGATATCTTCGTCTTCGGCATTGAGTTGGCGTCATGAATATCTTTCTGGTTGCCGGTGAACCTTCGGGCGATCTGCTCGGTGCAAGGCTGATGCAGGCCCTGAAAACCCAGCGTTCTGACATTGTTTTTTCCGGCGTGGGAGGATCGCGCATGGAAGCAGAGGGCCTGACCAGCCTTTTTCCGATGAGTGATCTCACCCTCTTCGGACTGGCAGAACTGTTGCCGAAAATTCCCAATCTGCTCCGCCGTATTTCCCAAACGGCAGAGGCAATTCGCCAGCAGAAGCCGGACGTAGTGGTAACAATCGATGCTCCCGATTTCTGCTTCCGGGTAGCCAAGCGCCTGCAAGGATCAGGTATCCGTTTTGTTCACTATGTGGCGCCAACCGTATGGGCGTGGCGACCGGGGCGGGCAAAAAAAATCCAGCCGCTGTTCAAGCATCTGCTGGCTTTGTTTCCTTTTGAACCGCCTTATTTCGAGCGGGCAGGTCTGCCTTGCACCTTCGTTGGCCATCCGCTGCTGGAAGCGGGCATAGAGCGTAGCTCAGCCGAGCGCCTTCGTGCCAAATATGACATTGCAGCAGATCGTCCCATTCTGGTGATATTACCTGGCAGTCGCCGGAGTGAGCTGAAGCAGTTGCTGCCAGAGTTTGCGGGCGTGATACGGGGGCTGACGGTCAAATATCCTACCCTTAAAATCATTGTGCCAACCCTTCCGCATTACGCCGAACACATGACACAGGAGGTCAAGAAATGGGGCGGTGCCGATGTACTGGTTGTTACCGGTGATGAGGATAAATACGACGCTTTCAAGGCAGCGCGTTGCGCTCTGGCAGCTTCAGGCACAGTGGCGCTGGAGTTGGGGCTGGCGGCCACACCTGCTGTCATCGCCTACAGGATTCATCCATTAACAGCGGCTCTCTACCGACGATTTGTCAAAACCCCGTTTGCCAACCTCGTCAACATCATGGCAGGGCGCATGGTGGTGCCTGAATATCTGCAGGAAAACTGCACCCGGCAGAATCTGCAAAGGGCTGTGGAGACTCTGCTGACCTCGGATCAGGCCCGTGCCGAACAAATCAGCGTTCTGAATGAAGTGCGGAACTGGCTTGCGGTCGGCAACGGCAACTCACCAAGCCAAGAAGCTGCGCAAACGGTTCTAAAGGTAGCCAACCAGAAAATTTAGCGCTCGGGCGGCGGCGATGTCGGCGTGGGCGATGTTGATACTGTCGTCGAAGAGGTGCTAGCGCCACCTCTAATGGTTTCACTAATATCAGCTGATGAACCCCTGCCGCCGCCCTTGTTACCGCTCATACCTTCAATCTGTTTTGTGGTCAGAGTCCAGCGTTCGGTATTGCTCTTCACGTCGTCAGCATCTAGTTGCGGATAAGTATCTGTGCCGGTAAAAGCAGTGCTACCACCATCAGTTTTGACCAGCACCAGCGGAATAAAACGACCATTGTCGAGATGGCCGCTAATCTGCACACGGCTCTGGGAACGCAGCCCCATGGCATAAGGCGAGCGGGTACCCAGATCGACAATCACCTGAGCGCTGCCGTCATTGAGCAGAAACGTTGTTTCCCAGAGGGTCTGCACATTACCTTCAATCGTGTAATCACGACCAGGCTGCAGAGACGCAATCCGGGTGGCCTGTACGGCATTGGCATCAAGCCCGGCCGACGCATATCCTGAAACCAGCAAAGCAGAAACAACCAAGAGAGCCGAAAGAACGCGCATGATACCAGCTATCCCAATGAGTTAGAACACGACCGCTACCTTGCACCGGATGCGCTACAATATCAAGTCACAACACTGTCTTATTTTCCATAATATAAATTGTCGGCATATTAGGCTGGATGTTAAAAGGGGGCTCTGGCTGTCAAGACAGAGCCCCCCTACCACAAAAAGTCAGCGCGGCCCCGTCATCTGTTGTTGGCAAACGGCAGACAGCGAGTGTTGGGGTGAGCCGTCAATCAGTTTGTCCGACCATGTCAGATACGTCCAACAGCCGGTTGCTCCATCGTAATGACGCGTTACGTGCAGCTTCTTGAACAGGATTGAGCGGTTCTCAGAGAAGATTTCTGTTCCCTTGCTGTCTGCCTTGGTCGCCCGCGGGTTGGTCACAGTAATCGCTCCGGTTTGGCGGCAGGCTACACTGGCATCTGACGAGTCCGTAGCCAAACCAATCGCGCCAGTAATGCCGCCTCTGACGGCCCGGCTTACATAACAGGTCACGCCTTTGATGTCCGGATCTTCAAAACCGACGATTCTGACCTTGTGGTCTGGCCCGACCACTTTCCACTCGGTGTTGACTTCCCCGATGTCCCGCCCGTTATCGGCAGCGGCGGCAGGAAGTGCTGGTGCGAGCAGTGCAGCAGCTGTAAAAGCGACGGTTAGAGTCTTGAGCGATGTTGTCCCTGTTTTCATGTGTATCTGCCTCCAGCAGAAAGTTGAACACGGGAGCAACACTATCAAAGACGTTTCATGTTTTCTATCCCAATACCGGGCTGTCACAAAAACTTCACAAATGGCATGACGTCCGCCCCCGCTTCTCCAGATACTTCTGGTGATAGTCTTCAGCGGGCCAGAAAGTGGGCGCGGTTTCGATGGTGGTGACGACCGGACGGCGGGTTAATTCTTTAGCTTTCACGGCTTCGGCACTTGTGCGTTGCGCTTCGTCCATTACGAAAATAACCGAGCGGTACTGGGTGCCGATGTCCGGGCCCTGACGGTTGAGCTGGGTCGGATCATGCAGATCAAAGAAGCGACGCAGCAGGGTTTCGTAGGCAAGTCTGGTCGGGTCGAAAACAACTTCCACCACTTCGGCATGGCCGGTGCTGTCCGTGCAGACCTGCTCATAAGTCGGATTATCCCGTACGCCGCCCGCATAACCGACGCGGCTGGAGATGACGCCGGGCAAAGCGTCAAACTCCGCCTGCACGCCCCAGAAGCACCCTGCCCCGAACATCGCTTTTTCCATAATGGCATCCTCCTTCTGCCTTCATATAGTCTGAAAGAGGTTGGCATAAAGGGGCACTCTGTCAATGGTGGCACGGGTAGGGCCAAAGCTGGCCAGCACCTTATCAAGCCCCATGCTGACCATCAGATGATCAAGCATGGCTTCGGGCGTAGCCGTCCGGCGACGTCCTTCATGAATGTAAACCGCCGTCTCATCAAGCTGATCCATGCAACTGACCCCCAGCATTGTAGTGACGGCCAGCTTGCCACTGGCAAAACACAGATCATCCGTGATGCTGGTTTTCAGCAGGTCAAAATTCAGCGGTGCAAAACGTAACGTGCCCTGATACGGGTGTGGCGTATTGGTGGCATCAAAAATACGCTCATAGGGTTTTTCCGCTAGTTCAAACGGCAGCGGCCCGGCGCCATGGCGGGTGAGATAAGCCCGCGTAGCATAGACAACATCAAGTGCGTCAATTTCTGCCGCCTGTGCCAGCTCCACCACATTCTGCAGTCCGGTATTCGAGCGAGTCACATGCGGGAACCAGTTATGGTTCTGGTCGAGGAGCAGACCCTGCGCGCCCTCAAATATTACATTCCCGCACCGCTGCAGATAGTCGCCGTCCGCCAGCACGCTGCGATCCAGCATGTCCTGACAGCAGGACAGGAAAGCCTCCAGTATTTCGTCAGAGTTGATACGATGGCGCCACTCGGTAGACAGTGCATAAACTCCCAATTGTTCCAGCCGCACCGGTAGCCAGTGATCGCGGATACGGATGATTGTCTCGGGCAGATTCTGTGTGCAAAGATCTGCTGCGGTAAGAATGCAGGGAGAGTCTTCATGCCGCGCCAGCGTTTCGCCAAAACCAACCCCGCAACTGCCGTGACGATGATGACCGCGAGCATCCTCGACAATCTGGTTAATCATCATGTCATAAGGTGTGGTCACCGGGGAGGCTCCATCTATCACCACCTTGGGAGTGAGGCCCTTGCCAGCCAGTTCGCTCCACTCTTTCATGAAAGTCAGCGGATTGACCGCAAAGAAACGCGACAGGAAAGTTTTGGCTCCGGCCAGCGTGCCAGAACCGAAATGGCTGAAGACGTGGCGCGTTCCGTTGGCCAGTTCCACCGTATGCCCGGCCTGTGAGCCGCCGTTGAAACGAACGACTGTTGCGGGCTCGGCGCTCTGGCTGGTCATATAGTCGGTAAAAAGTCCCTTGCCTTCATCGCCGAAGTTTGCCCCGATAATGACTGTTGCTTTTCTCATGATGCTTTTTCCTTTCTCTGAAAGAAAAGGGCGGCCATTGCTGACCGCCCTGCCCTTTTTCCTGATTTAACTGGCCAGACGAGTCACGCCACCTTGACCCGGAGCGCGGACGGCGGGCGGACGGCTGCGACTGGCGGGCAGAATGTCCTTCACAGCGCGGCCAACAACCAGAGCTGTTGAGGTGCTGCCCCAACTGGCGGCAACCGCTGGCCCATTGCGACCCTCATGGACTTCAATTGCCGATACCAGAACTTCCGACAGCTTTTTGTAGTCCGCCAGCGGGATAACCCGGCCTTGTCCCAGCAGCTTGTTCCAGCTGGTGAAGACCTGATCCCGCGCATACTCGCAGTGATTACCCTGTTCCACGACGACATGGAACACGTCATACATCTGCTCGACCTTGGCGAGGATGTCCCGGCTTGACATGTCTTGCGGCACGTCATCACCCAGAAACTTCTTCAGTTGGTCGGCGCGCAAACCGGGAGGAGCTTCTTCATCACCAATAGTGAAGAGCAACCCCTTGCGCCGTCCTTTCTCCACGCAGTCGGTGCGGGTCTTCATCGCGGCAAAGTACCACGGCAGATCATAGGATTCGAAGCCGTTACCGCCGCCGCCATGCTCAATCCAGATGTCCTTGAGCTGTTTGGCCGCCAGAATATCGGTTTCAAACTGGGTTACCTGCAGCGGAGAACGGTCATAGTTGGCGTCACCTACTCCCATAAACATGATCTGCGGATCGCTGACCGGTTTGCGCTTGATGATTTCTTCCACCAGTGTGCCGAGGCCTTCCTTGATCATGTATTCCGGGATAATCCCCATCGAACCGGTTACATCGAGCGCGATGATAATCGGAGTTGAGTTAGGGCTGATAGTTGAATCCCTCGCCTCGCGAAAAGAGAGCTTGCTTGGGTCAAGAGGATCTTTGATTCCGCGGGAGGTAAAGATTTCATCAGCCCGCTTGGCTTTGGTGGCGGTGCTGAAGCTGTCCCAATCCGTCGGGTTCCATCTGCCTTTTTTGTATCCGTCGGTCATTTTACATACTCCTTGGTCTGTAGAGGTTGCTCAGGTTGATGTCCCATTTCACAAATCGGCTAGGGCCGAAGCTTCCGGGCAGGACGTGATCGCGCCAGCATTTATAGTCGGTCAGGGCATCGCCGGAGGTGGGAGACCGCAGCCAGTCGGCCAGCGGTCTCGGCACTTCCTTGTTCCATGACAAACCAGATCCTGACGGATCACCCAGAAGCTCGCGGCCAATGGCGCGGATCAATTCAAGATCCACACGCGCATCAGCAATGTGACTACGCAACACATCCGAAGGAGCCAGTTCAACCGAGCGTGTTGGCAGGGCCTGCAGCTTGCTTTTCTTCGCAGCCGCATACCACCAACCACCGGGCACAGCACCCCCGTGATGTTGAGGCGAGACAAAAACCGTATCGATGGAAAGTTCATTATGGGTCACACCGGCCCAGCGCAGATAACAGGCGGTATTATAGAGATTGCTCAGCGTCCAAGCGACATGCTTGGGATCAAACTTGCCACCGACAGAATCCAGAAGGTCACGCAGACGAATGAAGTCCGGTTGCTTTTCTACCACCAGCACCAGTGCCGAAGTTGTCTCCAGACGCGCCTTGATAACGGGCAATGTCCGCGCCATCTCGGCTTTCATTCCATCATTGGCAAAAGGCAAGCTACTGAGAGTCCGCACTCCGTTTTCAAAGAGGTCGGCATATTTCTTGTCCACCACATAAGTAACATGGCTTTGCCCGATATAGGTCATGCCGAGTTCAAACGGAAACTTCACCCCATAGCGCAACTCGTAAGCCTTGCCGTCGGTGGCAGTCAGCGCCACGACACCGGGGACAGTCCAACTGCCATCTGCGTGTTTCTTCTCGGCTTTGTCACGCAGAAGCGTAACGTGAGTGAACACGGCGGCAGCGCGGGGGTCGGCGCATTTGTCCGGATGCCATTGCCCCGCCAGTACGCGAAAGAGCTGTTTGATACCATCTTCACTGCGGGGGAAAATCCGTTCGGGTTCATCAACCGGAATGGACAACAAAGCCTCAGCGCTCAGGCGGCGTGCGTCGTTCGTCATGATCGCACCTCAATCAGCGAGCAGGAACGGCGCTACGGGCGCGGAAATTGAACGGCACAGACGGCACCTGATGCAGCGCGGAGAAGGCCGGATAGACGGGGGGAGGAAGTTGGGCCAATGGCCCGAAATCGCGAACGATCATTTTATGCTCCATGTCTTATCTGCCGGGGCAGATAGAGGGTTGGCGGTTATGATCATAATCCCCAAAGGAATTTGATCACCCATTACGCCTAGCGCATTCATGCACGCCGCGCAATAAGAAAATTTGCCTGCCGCTGGAAATCTTGGTAGAGGGAAACATGCTTAAACCCGTCACGCCACCCGCCCCCATCGACGACCTGCTCGACATCATGGCCCGCCTGCGGAATCCGCTGGGCGGTTGTCCGTGGGATCTGGAGCAGAATTTTTCCACCATTGCCCCCTGCACTATCGAAGAGGCCTATGAGGTGGTCGATGCGATCACACAGGGCGACATGAAGGCGCTGCGTGAAGAGTTGGGCGACCTGTTATTGCAAGTCGTTTTTCACAGCCAGATGGCTCGTGAAGCCGGACATTTTACCTTCAACGACGTGGTGCGCAGTATCAGTGATAAACTGATTTCCCGGCATCCTCATGTCTTCGGTGAAGTCAAAGTCAAGTCAGCCGCTGCCCAGACTGAGAACTGGGAAAAGATCAAGGATGGCGAGCGCAAAAACAAAGGCGCTGAAAGTATGCTGGACGGTGTGGCCCTCGGCCTCCCTGCCCTGCTGCGCGCAACCAAGCTGCAGGGCCGCGCTGCCCGTGTCGGTTTTCAATGGCCGGATTTGGCCCCCGTTTTTTCCAAAGTGGAAGAAGAACTGGCCGAAGTCAAAGAAGCGGTTGCAGCAGGGAACAAGACCCATATTGAAGAAGAACTGGGCGACCTGCTCTTCATGGTCGCCAATCTCGCCCGCTATCTTGAGGCTGACGCTGAAACTGCGCTACGCGGCGCCAACAGCAAATTCGAACGCCGCTTCCGCCATATCGAGCAGGGCCTGAAAGCGCAAGGCAAGGACATCAAGTCGTCAACGCTGGAAGAGATGGATCAGTTATGGGATGACGCCAAGGCCAAAGAGAAAAATCCATAATGAGCCGTCTTGATAACATTCCCGCCGCCTTCTCCCTCATGCAGCAAGCCGCCGAGACAAAACGTCGGGCCGCGACTTTGGGATTTGACTGGCTGACCGTTGAAGACCTGCTGCGTCACGCTGAAGAAGAGTTGGCAGAGATCAAGGAAGCTGTGGTTTCAGGCGACAAAGCGGCCATTACTGACGAGATGGGCGATCTCCTGTTTGTTATCGCCAATCTCGCCCGCTTCACGGCAACTGATGCAGATGCCGCGCTGTCTGGCGCTATTGAAAAGTTTTCCAGCCGTTTCCGCTGCCTTGAGCGCTTGCTGTCCGAACGCAACCTTGATCCGGCGACAGCTGATCTTGGGGCCCTCTGGAAAGAGGCCAAGCAACTCAATAAGGCTCAGTAACCCACCGTTTGAACTCGGCCTCTGCCACCTTAGCGATGGTTGCAATCTGCGGTTTCATCTGTAACTTATCAACCCAGTCTGCAGGCAGGTTCTCGGCTCCGCAGCGAGCCCCCAGAATGTTGCCCACGATAGCACCGACTGAATCACTGTCGCCGCCATGACTGACCGCGAGAGTCAGGGCGGCTTTGAAGCCAAGGTTATGACAGTGGACGGCTCCAAGGGTGTAGATTGTTTGTGCCAGTACAGCCAGAGACAGGAAGCTGTTTCTAATATCAAGTGCGCCCGGCAATTCATCAATAGTTTGAAATGAAGGTGCGTTTTGCGAGGCCTGCCATGCGGCATCGCAAGCCCTCAAGCAAGGTTCCGCCTTTTCTTCGAGGGAGAGACGCTGCATCATCCGGTTGAATACATATTCCAGAGAGTCGCTTGTGATAGCGCTTTCCACCATCTGACAGACAGCACCAGTTGCCAGAAGAGCGTTGTCCCCACCATGAGTAATGGCGGCGTTCCTCATACCCGCAGCAAACTTGTCTGTCTCACGCTGATAAAATCCGATGGGGGCTACCCGCATCATCCCGCCGCAGCCATCATTAGGCCCGACCACGTGCTTGCCGCGTATGGTGGTGTCATATGTCAGCCGCTGCTTTGGCGATCCGGGCCTACCAACTGAAAGTGCGGCCATGGTGCCCCGTCCGGCTCCGCACCCAAACCAGAAAGGCTTGATCTCATCAGGCCAATTGACGCTGAAGTCAATATGAGCGGCCAATTCCTCACCGCCTTCCTGATACCGGCCCCAGTTGAGATACCCCTGCCATGACAGATAGCGGGCCCGCTTGTAGTTGTTGCGAGCCATCAGGAGAGCCGCCAGCGTGGTCAGGCACATGGTGGTGTCGTCGGTAACTGCACCGATGCCGCTCTGTGCAACTTTCTCCCATGGGCTGATGTAAGGATACATATCCGTGATGCCTTGCGCCCCGAAGGCGTCAAAGATGCCGGAGAGTGTGCGGATGCCCTCCCCCGGCGCACCCAGCGCATCCCCGACCGCCCCGCCCAGCAGACAGCCAAGCAAACGGGACTTGGGTTGGGTCATAAATGAATCAAGTCTCATCAGGCAATCATTCCTTCAATAACACTATCCCCGCATTTTCTGCCGATAGCGCCCGGCATCGGCTTCGGACAGGGCAACGGTCAGTTGAACCGATCCGTCTTCCGCATCCTTGCGTTTCAACACCTCACCGTGACGATGCAGCCACGCAAGGCTGGCGCCATCCGACGGTGAAAGAGTCAGAGTCAAAACCTCGCGATCATGATTGAGTTTGCGCTCGATCAGCGTCATCAGGCCGGGCAGGCCGAGGCCGGTCACGGCAGAAACGCCAATGCTGTTATGCTGACCGCGTTTGGCAGGGTTGAGCAGGGGAATTTGTTCTTCCTGCGGCAACAGATCAATCTTGTTGAGGACTTCAATAATCCGCTTGTCAGACCTGACGTCTATTCCCATGTCAGTCAGGGTCTGCTCGACATCATGCCCCTGAACCTCGTAATCCGGCGAGGCGGCATCACGCACATGCAGAATAACATCCGCCAGTTCCACTTCCTCCAGCGTTGCATGAAAAGATGCCACCAGTTGATGCGGCAGGTTGGAGATAAATCCCACGGTATCCGACATCACCGCCTTGCGACCGGAAGGCAGACGTATCTGCCGGATGGTTGGATCCAGCGTGGCAAACAGCATGTCCTTCACCAGCACATCGGCTTCAGTAAGGCGGTTGAAGAGGGTTGATTTACCGGCATTGGTATAACCGACCAGCGCAATCAGCGGTACCTCATTGCGGACACGGGCATCGCGCTGCAGGGCGCGGGTCTGGCGGACTTTCTCAAGATCCTTCTTGAGGCGAATAATACGGTCTTCAATCAGACGACGGTCAATTTCAAGCTGGGATTCGCCGGGGCCGCCGAGAAAGCCATGACCGCCGCGCTGCCGCTCCAGATGAGTCCAGGAGCGCACCAGACGGGAGCGCTGAAACTCCAGCGCCGCCACCTCAACCTGCAGTTTGCCTTCCGCCGTGCGGGCCCGGTCACCGAAAATTTCAAGAATGAGGCCGGTGCGGTCAATCACCTTGCACTGCCACAGTTTTTCGAGATTACGCTGTTGCACTGGGGTCAGCGAATGATCCACCACCACCAGCCCGATTTTCTTCTCGGTAATCTGGGCCGCGATAGCCTCGGCGGCACCGCTGCCCATCAAGGTTGCCGGGGTGGGATGATTGAGCCGAATGGATTCGGCCAGCACCACATCAAGATCAATGGCGCGAGTCAGAGAAACGGCTTCTTCAAGCGCTGATTCAACCGGGCGCAGCAGATCACGCCCCTGCCCTCCCGGATGCCACGGATGCAGAACAGCAGCAGCGATTCGCTCGGTCTGAATGGTCACTAAATCGTTTCGCCCTCGCCCTCACCCTTACCTTCGAAAAGGTTGATCGGGTTGGCCGGCATGACGGTGGAAATGGCGTGTTTGTAAACCAGCTGGGCATGCGACTCCCGACGCAGCAGCATGGAGAAGTTGTCAAACCAGGTGATGATTCCCTGAAGTTTGACGCCGTTCACCAGAAAAACCGTGACCGGCATTTTGAGTTTGCGGACGTGATTGAGAAAAACGTCCTGCACGTTCTGGCTTTTATCGGCCATTTCTTCTTCCTTCATTGTTGTAAACCGGCACAAAGGCAAAAAACCCGCAGATAACGCCCGCAGGTTGTCCGTTGTTTATAGAGGGGAATGAACGTCCGGGAAAGCGCAAATCGTTAAAATCTTACGACTGCGACAAAGACAGCTCACTCCCTCTGTTTTACTCGGCAATGGCCCTTTCAGGCTCCAAAACTGCCAGATTTGCGTTGCTGTGACGCTCGGCCCGGTCGCTGCCGATGCCGAGGGATTTCAGTTTGCGGTGCAGCGCCGAGCGTTCCATACCGACAAAATTGGAGGTACGCGAAATATTGCCACCGAAGCGGGTTACCTGCGCCAACAGATATTCACGCTCGAACAGCTCCCGGGCTTCGCGCAGAGGCAGTCCCATGATCTCGCCACCCTTCTCCCACTTGAGAACCGAAGGCGTAGTAGAGCCGAGGTCGGGGGGCAGCATGTCGGCACGAATGACTGTTGAACTGTCACTCGGAGTCATAATCAGCAGCCACTCCACCACGTTGCGGAGCTGGCGAACATTGCCCGGCCAGTCATAAGTCTGCATGGCGGCCAGCGCATCCTCGCCAAATTCGCGGGTGGGCAAACCGGAGCCGAGTGACGAGCGGCGCATGAATTCGCGGGCCAGCAGTGGCACATCCTCGCGACGTTCCCGCAGCGACGGCACCACCACCGGCACAACATTCAGGCGGTAATAGAGGTCTTCCCGGAAGCGGCGGGCTTCAATCTCGGCGGCCAGATCGCGGGTTGTGGAAGCGATAACCCGCACATCCACCTGCACCGGCTTGGTACCGCCGATGCGCTCAAAGCTCTGGTCGTGCAGCAGGCGCACAATCTTGCCTTGCGTCTCCAGCGGCATGTCCGCCACTTCATCAAGCAGCAATGACCCGCCATTGGCCTGTTCGAACAGGCCGACCTTGCGCGGCGCGCCGTTGCTGCCGTTTTCCGTACCGAACAGCTCCAGTTCGAAGGTATCGGGGCGCATGGTTGCGCAGTTAACCACGACAAAAGGCCCATCCGGGCGCTTTGACTGGGCGTGAATGAGACGGGCGACAACTTCCTTGCCCGCGCCGGAAGGCCCGGTAATCAGGACCCGGCTGTTGGTGGGCGCCACCTTCTCAAGCGTCTGGCGAACCTGAACGATGGCAACAGAGTTACCAGTCAACTCGAACTCGCCTCCGGCACGTAGCCGCAGCTCGGCATTCTCGCGCTTGAGGCGAGCCGCCTGCAAGGCGCGGTTGACGATGACCATCATGCGGTCAGCTTCAAACGGCTTTTCGATAAAATCGTAAGCGCCTTTGCGGATGGCATTGACGGCGGTTTCGATATTGCCATGACCGCTGATCATGACCACCGGCAACAACGGATATTCCTGCTGCAACTGGTCAAGAATCTGCAGACCGTCAATCCGGCTGCCCTGCAGCCAGATGTCCAGAATGACCAGCGAGGGCAGACGGGCGCGAACTGCCGCCAGAGCTTCATCGGCATTAGCCGCGTCCCGCGTCGTCAGCCCCTCATCATTCAGGATGCCCGAGATGAGATTGCGGATATCGCGTTCGTCATCAACAATAAGAATGTCTTGTGCCATGTATCCTCACTCAAGCCTTAACAGCTTCCCCTATGACAACGACGGGTGTGACATCACTCTGTGTCTGCTCTACCACATTCAGCGCAAATTCCAAACGGATAACCGCACCCCCGGTCGGGTTATCTTCCAGAGTCAGGGTGCCTTCGTGGTCTTCGATGATCTTTTTTACAATAGCCAAGCCGAGTCCCGTGCCTTTACTACGGGTTGTCACATAGGGCTCGGTCAGGCGCTCCCGCCCCTCGCTGGGTAAGCCTTTTCCGTTGTCGGCAATGGTTAGAATGGCCGAATCGCCCTGCTGGGCCAAGGTCACGGCGATCTGGCCACCCGGAAGCGGGCTTCCGGTTTCCGGTCGTTCATGAATGGCGTTAATGCTGTTTTGTACCAGATTGGTGAGCGCCTGCCGGATCTGCCGGTAATCACAGGGAATCTGTAAATCTTCTTCCGGCAGTTCGGTCGTAAAAGTTATATCAGCATGAGCCTGCCGTTGAAGAACAACGGCCTCGCGGATCAGCGCACTCATGTTATGCGGTTTGATAACGGCTTGCGGCATGCGGGCAAAAGCCGAGAACTCATCAACCATGCGACGGATGTCATCAACCTGCCTGACAATGGTGTCGATGCACTCCTTGAAGATTTCCGGTTCGGCCTCAATCTGCTTGAGATATTTACGCTTCAGCCGTTCTGCCGAAAGCTGGATTGGCGTCAGCGGATTCTTGATTTCGTGAGCGATCCGGCGCGCTACATCGGCCCAGGCCGCCATGCGCTGCGCTGTCACAAGTTCAGTAATTTCGTCAAAGGTGATAACAAAACCGCTCAGCTCTTCGGCTTCCATTTCAGGCGCCAAACGGACATGCAGGGTACGGGCAGGCTGGCCACTTCGTTTGATAATCAGCTGCTCATCAATCTGCTTGCCGGGTTTGCGCAAGGCTTCCTCGAATAACGGGGTGATGTCGGGCATGGCTTCAATCACCCGGCGTCCCACCAGATCATCGGGCTCCACCCCCAGCAGGTCGCAGGCATGGCTGTTGGCCAACTGGATTTCACCAAAAGAATCCGTGTCGAGAACCCCGGCCGAAACACCTTCCAGCACGGCTTCGGTAAAGCGGCGACGTTCATCAAGCTGGCGATTGGTTTCAATCAGTTCACGCCGCTGGGTCTGCAGCTGGTTGGTCATGCGGTTGAAAGAGCGGATCAGGGTGCCCAGTTCGGTGGCGCGGTCGGTCTGAGTAACACGTACCGTCAAATCACCGCTGCGCACCCGGTCTGCGGCATGGATAAGCGCCCCGATGGGACGCACCAGCTGATTGGCGACATTCAAGCCCAGCAGCACCGCCGAAAACAGCAGCACCAGAGCCACGATGATGAAGATCATCATGATGCCGCGCTGCAATTCAACCCGGCGCACCTCAAAAGCGGCATATTCGCTTGAGGCCTGTTCGGCAGTGCATCGCGCCGCGTCAGCCGCAGACACAGCCGCAAACACAGAGTCTGT
>CAYSDE010000035.1:12187-14817 GCA_964429685.1 uncultured Pseudobdellovibrionaceae bacterium | reverse complement strand
GAATGAGACGGGCTTGCAGCGTCTGCGGCAGAACCACGGCGCTGCCACTGGGCTGCCACAGCTGATGGCTGGGCGAGAGGGCCGCCACCTGCCACCCGGCGGCGGCCGGATCACGCGGGCGACGTCCGTTGGGAAGAATGAGAACCCGTTCCGACGGTAGATCAGCAAGACGGATACTGGCCGTCCAGCCGGTAAAACTCGGCTTGTGTCCCCGGTAAAAACCGAAGCGGGGATGCGGCCAGGTTTCGACCACGGCTATCTGCAATGGCACCCCGTAACGCTCGCCGGTGATGATACTGTGAACATTCACCTGGTCATCAGCACGAATGAAGCCAAGCTTGCGAAAAACCTGCCGCGAAAAATGCGTGCCGGACAGGGCATAATTCCAGCGCCCGTAATCACGCAGCAGAAATGGCAGAGTTTCACTGAGGAAAGCGTTGGAGAGGCGCAGCCGGGGCAGATTATACCAGCCGAACAGCCACGGGGTCGCCAGCAGGCCGATGGCAAAAATCAACTGCCACGGAAAACCCGGTGTTGATACCGCACCGAACAGCACGAACCAGAAGCCCATCAGGATCAGCTTGATGTATTCGCGTTCGGCACTGAGGGATTTGCGCGCCCGTTCCAGTCGCTCCATCAGCATGGCCAGATCGGTAGCAATATCCTCGCCTGACTTGGGCTGATCGGCAATGGCGACGGGCTCGCTCATGCGGCACCCCGGATCTCGACCGCCTCGCGGAGGTCAACGGAAACCAGTTTCGATACACCCTTTTCCATCATGGTCACGCCATAGAGGCGATCCATGCGGCTCATGGTCAGACGTTGATGGGTGATAACAAGGAAGCGCGTTGTGCCTTCCTTGGCCATTTTTTCAAGCATGGCGCAGAAACGGTCAGTATTGGCTTCATCCAGCGGCGCATCGACTTCGTCCAGCACGCAGATGGGCGAGGGGTTGACGAGGAAGACCGCGAACAGCAGGGCCAGCGAAGTCAGCGCCTGTTCTCCACCGGACAGCAGGTTGAGGTTCTGCAGCTTCTTGCCCGGCGGCGAGGCGATGATCTCCAGCCCGGCTTCCAGCGGATCTTCAGCCTCGGTCAGGCGCAGTTCGGCAGTCCCGCCGCCGAACAGCTGAACGAACAGCGTCTTGAAGTGAGCCTGCACCCGACCATAAGCCTCAAGCAGACGCTCGCGGGCCTCACGATTCAGACTGCTGATACCGGAACGCAGCTTGGCAATGGCTTCAATCAGATCGGTCTTTTCGGACTGCATGCGATCCATCAGCGCCTGCTGTTCTTCAGCTTCCTGCTCAGCCCGCAGATTAACCGGGCCCAGCGCATCGCGTTCCCGCAGCAGTTTCTCAAGCCGCGCTTCAAGCGTGTGTGACATCGGCAGCGGTTCATCTTCCTTGAGTTCAGCCAGCTCGAACAAGGCTTCGGGGGCACATTCACACTTCTCGGCGATGCGCTCGCTCAATACGGCTTCGCTCTGCTGAATGCTGCCGACCTGCGCCTGTGCTGCAGCCCGCAGCTCCCGCGCTTCGCTCATGGCATTCTCGGCAAATTTCAGTTCACGCTCGCGGCTGTGCAGAGTGGTTTCGGCCACCACCAGATGATCAGCCGCACTGCGGCGACGCTCTTCGGCTTCACCAATCTTCTCAACCAGTGCGGCCCGCTCGGCCTCCAGCCGGGCCGGACGGCTTGCCAGAGACTCAATCTCGGCTTTGGCTTCAGCGGCGCGGCTGGCCAGTTCATCCATGCGGCCCCTGGCCCCTTCAGCCCGCGAAAGCCAGCGTTCCTTATCGGCGGTCAGTGTGGCGATGCGCTGGCCGCGCTGCAGGGCTTCATGCTCGAACTGGCGGCGGGCGGCATCGGCTTCAGCGGCCACCGACTGCACGGCATAAAGCTGATTGCGCGATTCAAGCAGCTGTGTCCTAGTCACGGAAAGATCAGGCAGGCTGGCCTTGAGCTGTTCAATCTCGGTCAGTTCAGCGGTGATGACCGCCAGTTCAGCTGCCGAGCGCTCTTCGGCTTCGCGGACGGCGGTAATGCGGGTCATCTGCGCGCTCAGAGCGGCCTCAGCCTCCGACGCGGCGCGCCGGGCGCGGGTCAGGTCAGCCAGCGCGGCATTATGCTGCTCACGCGCCAGCCGTACTGCGCCGGTTGCCGCTGTGGCATCATTCAGCGAACTGGTCAGCAGACTGCGCTCTTCCTCAAGCTTCTGCGTTGCCACTTCTTCTTCGGCGCCCAGTTCGGCCAGCCGGTTCTTTTGCTGCAGACGCAGTGCGGCCACGGTCGGCGCTCCGGCCTTGACCACCACCCCGTCCCAGCGCCACGCCGCGCCATCGCGGGTGACCAAAATCTGACCGGGCTGCAACTGGGCGACCAGATGCGCCGCTGCGGCGGCACTTTCCACCACGCCGACCATCGACAGGCGGCGGGCCAGCTCTTTCGGGGCCGTGACATAGGCCGCGAGCGGGGCCGCCCCGACCGGCCAGCTGACCGCCTGCCCGTAAGGCGGCAGCGCCAGCCAGTAAGCTTCGGCCTGTGCATCGGCAGGCAGGGAAAGATCTTCACCCAAGGCAGCGGCCAGAGCCTGCTCATAGCCCCGCTCGGCAATCACGTTATCCAGAA
>CAYSDE010000035.1:2619-12177 GCA_964429685.1 uncultured Pseudobdellovibrionaceae bacterium | reverse complement strand
GGATGTTCGCTGTAACCGGTTGCCAGCACCCGCTCCAGCGCCTTGCGCTCGGCAGCAAGACGGGCAGTCGCCGCTTCGGCCTGCTGGGTGCGCTCGCGGCACAAACCGACTGCCGTATCCGCCAGCACCCGCTGCTGTTCGGCAGCTTCAATGGTGGCCGCTGACTCGGTCAGTTTGGCTTCAGCTGCCTGTGCCTCTTTTTGCGCGGCATCCACAAACAGATCAGACATCTGTCCGGCTTCCAGACGCTCCCGCTCGGCGGCAATCTGGGCCCGCCGCTGCTCGGCGCGCTGATGACGCTGCCTGACATCGTTAAACCTGCGCTCGGCAGCATTGGCTTCGGCCTCGGCGCGAGCCACCTGCTGCTGCAGCTGGTTGACTGCCTCTTCCGCAGCCTGACGATCCGCCACGGCTTTGGCCAGCAGCTGACCCAGAACCTCGCGCTTTTCCTCCACCCCTTCCGAGGCAGCGACCAGCGCGGCCTTTTCTTGATCGATGCCCTCAATGGTTTTGAGAGCGTCTTCCGCCAGATGGGCTTCACGCAGACGATCGGCTTCCGCCAGCCGGGCTTGCGCTTCAGCGGCTTCGATGGCGGTCGCCACCCGCTTCTGCTCGGCATCAATCTGCTCGCGGGCGATCACCAGACGCTGCAGACCGGCGGCAGCTTCCGCTTCCTGCTGGCGCAGCGGCGGCAATTCTTCAGCCGCAGCAAGACGGGCATTTTCAAGTGCGGCGACCTGCAGCATCAGCTCGGCTACGGTAGTGTCAGCATCCTTGAAGGCCTGATTGGCGCGGACGACATCGTCCTTAAGCGCCAGCCAACGCAGATGAAGCAGCGCAGCTTCCTGACGGCGCACTTCGGCATTGATGTTGCGATAACGCGAGGCCTGACGGGACTGCTTTTTCAGTAGCTGCAGCTGAACATCCATCGTACCCAGCACATCATCAACCCGGGTCAGGTTGACCTCGGCCTGTTTCAGGCGCAATTCGGCTTCGTGGCGGCGGGTATGCAGACCGGTGATCCCGGCAGCCTCCTCCAGCAACTGCCGCCGCTCGGTCGGCTTGGCATTCATGATCGCGCTGATACGGCCCTGACTGACCAGAGAGGCCGAATGCGGGCCGGTGCCGCTGTCCTGAAACAACAGGGCAACATCCTTAGCGCGCACACTCTTGCCGTTCACGCGATAGTCGGAGCCGGAACCGCGCTCAATGCGGCGAAGGATTTCCAGTTCGTCGGACTCGTTGAAGCCGGAGGGCGCATTGCGCTCACCATTATCAACCACCAGCGAGACTTCCGCGAGGTTGCGGGCCGGGCGCTTGTCCGAACCGCCGAAAATCACATCGTCCATCTCGCCGCCGCGCATGCGTTTGGCCGAGCTTTCGCCCATCACCCAACGCATGGCTTCCACCAGATTGGATTTGCCGCAGCCATTGGGGCCGACAATTCCGGTCAGGCCGGGGCCGATTTCAAGTTCGGTCGGCTCAAGAAATGATTTGAACCCGGACAGACGAAGCGCAGAAAAAATACACGTTATACCCTCTTGAATGAACTCTGGATCAGTGAGCCGGTGCCGCTTCCGGAGCATGCGCCGGAACGGCTACCCCCAGACGGGTCAGCTGCCGGTCGATCATCTCGGCAAACGTCGCATAGGGCTGGGCCCCGACAATACGCTCCAGCGTCCCCTGAATGAGAATGGTCGGGGTGGAGTTGATCTCGAAATTGTTGGTGGCATCCACGCGCATCTGCAGCACATGATTGAGGATGCGCTCATTGCCAACGCAGGCCGTATACTGGTCAAAACTCAGACCGGCGAAACCGGCCATCTGCTGCACCAGCTGATCGCCATTGGGGGCATCGGCCCAGGTCTTCTGGGTATCGAACCGGGCCTGCACAAACTCGTAATATTTTTCCGGGGCGAGACAACGCGCCGCCATCGCCGCCCGGATCCCGACCTGACTGAAAGGGAACTCGCGGAAGACCAAGCGAACCTTGCCGGTATCAATATAGTCGGCCTTAAGACGCGGCAGGACTGCCTTGTGAAAGTCGGCACAGTGTGGGCAGGTCAGCGCCGAGTATTCAATCAGGGTGAGCGGCGCATCAGGCTTGCCCAGCGAGCGCTCGGTGAAAACGTCCGGAAACTGTGCAATCGGCTGCTGCGCCGCGACCACCGCAGCTGCGGCAGTCGGCGCTCCTGCTGGTGGAGCCGCCGGGCTGGTAGCACCCGCAGGGGCAACCCCGGCCAAACCAAGCACAACAACAAGGGACGCCATAAGAATACGCATGTCCTACATCCTCCAGAACGAATCACATTTCGGGCGCACTATAGGACGGACTGCCGATTCGGCTCTAGCAAAATCCGCCCGGTTTTGATTATTTTACAGAATTAAAGCCGCTTGCTTCGTGCGCGAATCGCCCCACCGAGACGTCCTAACGCCGCAGCCAGTTGCTCATCCTCAATTCCTTCCACCGCAACCGGCTTGGCGGCCGCCCGGATGAGGGGCGTTTTTCCGGGTGGAAGCTCACTGGCAACAAAGCGCAGCCGCCCGACTGTCCCCGCCCCCAGATAGGCGTTAACCTTTTCAAGCAGAATGGGGGGACTCATGTTGCACGATGAGCGAAAGTCCGGCTTCTCCGCCGACCTCAAGACTAGCCACTCCGCCGCCCCGGGCACGGGAAAACCCGATCGGAGTCAGGCGGGCCGCCCATTCTTCGCCCACAATATCAGGCCAGACCTTGAGCAGACCGGCAACCGCAGGCTGCTTCTTCCCCACCACCCCGGCGGTGATGCGCTGTGAAATCTGGGCGATGCGGGTCAGGGCCATGATTTTACGCTCTTCCTCTTCCGCCCTGACTACCGCATAACGGCAGGCATGTCTCCACCTTCAATCGCACGCCCCCTGCTGGGCTGGTATGACAAGAACCGCCGCCGCCTGCCGTGGCGGGCCCCACCGGGCCATAAAACCCCGCCTTATCAGGTCTGGCTGTCTGAAATCATGTTGCAGCAGACTACGGTAGCGGCGGTCATCCCCTATTTTCAGAAATTTGTGACCCGCTGGCCAAGTGTTGAGGAGCTGGCCGCCGCCGAGTTAAATGATGTTCTGGCAGCTTGGGCCGGGCTTGGCTATTACAGCCGCGCCCGCAATCTCCACAAATGTGCGCGGTATCTGGCCAGCGAGAAAGAGGGCGTTTTTCCCCGCAGCATGGCCGAGTTACGCAGCCTGCCCGGCATCGGCCCCTATACCGCCGCCGCCATTGCCGCCATCGCCTATGACGAACCAGCCAATGTGGTGGACGGCAATGTCGAGCGGGTTATGGCCCGCCTCTTCGCGGTTGAGACACCCCTGCCCAAGGCCAAGCCGGAGCTGGCCGCGCTGGCCGGACAGCTTGTTCCCCGGAAACGCTGCGGCGATTATGCACAGGCCTTGATGGATCTGGGCGCAACGGTCTGCACACCCCAATCACCTGCCTGCGAGACATGTCCTCTCCTCCGCTGCTGTGCGGCCAGAAAAGCCGGTCTGGAGAAAACCCTGCCCGCCCGAACCAAAGCCAAAGTCAGACCGGTTAAACAGGCGCTGGTTTTTGTGCTGGAAGATGGTCAAGGACGGCTTTGGCTGCGCCGCAGACCCGAAAGCGGGCTTCTGGGCGGCATGCTGGAATTCCCCTCGACACCGTGGGATGTTACGGCACCGCGCCCGCTATCCGAAGAGTTGAAGCTGCTCGGAGTCAAAAACCTGCCAGGAGCCGCCCACTGGGCCCAGCACGAGCCCCCGATCAAACATGTCTTTACCCATTTCGAGTTGAGCCTGACCCTCATCCGGGCCAAAGCCAAGGCCGGGGCCAGACTGCCGCAGGGGCTCTGGCTAAATCCATCGGAAGCCGCCAAAGATGCCCTGCCCTCGCTCATGATGAAGGTACTGCGTGCCTATAAATAAGGATGGACAGTTTGGCACGTTGGATAAAACACCTATTCGTGTATAATCAGACTCGGTATAGCTGAACTCAGGATCTGACTTATGCGTTTTACCTGCCCCCCGCGCTCCCGCCTCGTTGCGGTTTTTGCTCTGGTCCTCACCCTGCTGCTGAATGCTGGCGGCTCTACTGTTTTGGCGCAACAGACCCCGGCTCAACCAGCGGCAGTAGCGCCTCCAGCAGATGCCCTCACCATCCGCCTCGGCCCCAACACCGTCACCACTTTCTACCCTGTCTCGGTTGAATACCTGACCCGCGCCTATGTCAAACTAACCGGTGTCGACCTTGGTGATGACAAGCTGATCGACGAGTTCTCAGCGGTCAATTATTGCGATCTCTACACCCGTCTTTTCAAAGACGAATTCACCTGGCGGCAGGCCCGTGAGGCCGTCCGCAAAACCATACAGCGCGATCTGGAAAGCTATCCGGAATCCTTTTTTGTTGATGGCCGGATACAACTGGGCCGTTACAATTTTGAAACCAAGGCCTTCGACATCGAAGACCGCTCGAAATTCAGGCGCACCGGAGTCATTAATGTTGTCTTCCGTTCCTGGCCCAAATGTCTGGATTTTGCTGCCTTCAGAACGATTCCAGTCAACTACAAGTTCCGCCTGACCAATCCAATCACGCTTGAATCTCTCCCGGTCAGTGAGGCGATGGCTGGTCAGATTGCCCGCCTGATGGAGGAGCAAGGCAACCATGAGCGTGTTGTCAATGTCACCTTCTTCATGCGCATCAACGACTTCAGCAACACGACGGTCAGAAACCAGTCCCGCAGCAACGATGCCGGCGAAGCAGAAAGTATCTCCAACTCGACCATCCGCGCCACCTTGTTGTCCATGCGCATCTATCTTGATGAGGAACACAAGGCGATGATCTACGAATACAAGTCGCGCTAGGCCCCGATCTTGTCCCTGATCCATCTGGCCTACCTGGCTATCACCACCACTATCCGCCCCTTTCTTCCCTTCTATCTCGGTCGGCGGCTCGCCCACGGCAAGGAAGAGGCGGCCCGGCTCGGCGAGCGTTACGGACAAGCCGGACGGGCACGCCCCAACGGCCGGCTGATCTGGATTCATGGTGCCAGTGTGGGCGAGACCCTGTCCGCTCTGCCCCTGATCCGCACATTAGCCATACTTAATCCGACAGCTCATATTCTTGTGACGTCGGGCACCGTCACCTCGGCCCGTCTGCTGGAGAAACAGCTGCCGCCACAAGCCTTTCATCAGTTCGTCCCACTTGATACGCCGCTTTATGCCCGCCGCTTTCTCGACCACTGGAAACCGGACGCCGTGCTGTGGCTGGAATCCGAACTCTGGCCCAACCTGCTGCAACAGGTAAAACAACGGGCCATTCCGGCAGTTCTTCTGAACGGACGGATCACTGCAAAATCGGCGGCGCGCTGGAATCACCCCCTGCTGAAGAGCTGGATCCGTGACATTCTCGCCGCCTTCCCGCTGTTGCTTGCCCAAAGTCAGGACATGGCTGAGCGCTACCGCCAGTTAGGCGCGGCAGATGTCCGTCTGGCGGGCAATCTCAAATTCACCGCCCCGGTACTGACGGGCAAAGCCACGACGCTGGAAGGGCTTAAAGTTGCACTGGGCGAGCGCCCCCGCTGGGTCATGGCCAGCACCCATGAAGGGGAGGAAGCCATCGCGCTGGCAGTGCATGACCGGTTGAAACAGCGCTGGCCGGATCTTCTCACCCTCATCGTCCCCCGCCATCCACAGCGCGCCGCCGAGATTCTGGCCGGGATGAAGGGCCACCACATCGCCCAGCGCAGCCAGAACCAGCGTATCGACGGCACAACCGAAATCTATCTGGCCGATACCATGGGGGAATTGGGGGTCTTCTATCGCTCGGCCCCTCTCGCCTGTGTCGGGGGCAGTTTTTCCGGTAAAGGCGGCCATAATCCGATTGAAGCAGCCCAGTGCGGCTGTGCCGTTCTAACCGGCCCGGATATGAGCAATTTTACCGATGTCGCCGCCGAGATGACTGCAGCCGGAGCACTGCGCCGCTGTGCCGATACTGAAGCTCTGGCCACAGAAATAGAAACCCTGCTCGCTGCGCCCGCCGAACTGGCGGCGATGCAACAGGCGGCTCTGGCCATCACCGCCCAACCTGAAAAAGTCCTCGGCTCCATTCTTGCCGAACTGACACCGCTCTTCGCCAGGGCCGGGGTGAGGTGCGCATGAAAACGCCGGGCTTCTGGTTTACTCCTCCCGGGCTGGAGGCAAGGCTGTTAACGCCATTCAGTCTGCTCTACCAGCTAGCAGGCCGACTCCGGCGGCAGCGGGCCAAACCAACCTTCAGTCCGGTGCCTTTCATTCTGGTCGGGAATGTGGTGGCCGGAGGTGCCGGAAAAACCCCGGTGGTCTGCGCTTTGGCCGAGCGGCTGCAAGCGCGGGGCCTCAGGGTTCATCTGCTCGCCAAAGGCTATGGCGGCACGCTCAGGGGGCCGCTGCAGGTTGACCCGACTGTCCATACCGCCCGCGAGGTGGGAGACGAGCCTTTGCTGCTGGCCCGCCTTGCTCCGACCTTCATTGCGAAAGACCGCGCCGCCGGTCTGCTGGCTGCGGCTGCAGGAGCTGATGTGGTAATCGGAGATGACGGATTGCAAAATCCCTATATCAAAGCGCACCTGACCCTGCTGGTCATGGATGGGGTGCTGGGCACCGGCAACGGCAGACTCATTCCGGCCGGGCCACTGCGCGAGCCGCTGGCCGACGCCCTCAGCCGGGCTGATGCGGTCATCCAGATTGGTGGCCTGCCTCGCCCCTACGGTAACAAACCGGTGCTGCTGGCTGATTTCCACCCCTATGGCACCGGCTGGATGCAGGGAGCCCGCGTTATTGCTTTTGCCGGAATCGGTCAGCCGGAAAAATTCTTTGCGACCTGTACCACAGCGGGCGCCACGCTGGTACAAGCCCTACCCTTTCCCGACCATCACCCCTATAGCGAGAGTGAAATCCGCCAGTTGATCGCCCTTGCCGATAGGGAAGAAGCCATTCTGGTCACCACGGCCAAGGATGCCATCCGCCTCCCCGCCTCCCTCCGCGATCAAGTCCGTGTGGTTGAAGGAAAAACCGGCTGGCGCGACGAAAACGCGCTCACCGGGTTGCTTGACCGCCTGTTTACAGGCTACAAAGAGCCATGACCCTGTCCCCCTCAGCCCAGAAACTTTTCAAGAAACGGATCATCTATCCGCTGCAGGCCATTGGTATTTATGCGCTGTTCTATTTCTACAAGTTGCTCTCACTGGATCAGGCCAGCGATCTGGGTGGCTGGTTCGGGCGTGTGCTGGGCCCGCGTTTCGGCGCCAACAAGAAAACCCGCCGCAACATCTCCCTCGCCATGCCCGAGTTGAGCCGGACTGAACAGGATGTCATCATCAAGGGCATGTGGGAAAATCTCGGGCGGGTGATTGCCGAATATTCCCACCTTGAGTCCCTCGACCACAGCCGGGTTGAAGTCATCGGCACTGAACATCTGCAAATCCTCAAGGATGCCGGACGTCCGGCCATTCTGGTTTCGGGCCATCTCGCCAATTGGGAAGCTCTGCCGATTGCGTCGGCCAAGCGCGGACTAGAACTGCATCTGATCTACCGCCACGCCAACAACCCCTATGTAGACCGACTACTGAGCCATGCCCGCACCCCCATGGGTAAACATCTGGCCCGCAAAGGTTTTGAAGGCGCCCGCAGCGTCCACAGCGCTTTGCGCAACGGCCAGATGATCGGCATGCTGGTCGACCAGAAATACCGGCGGGGTCGGGAAATTCCCTTCTTCAACCGCCCGGCCATGACCGCGCCTGCCTTCGCCGAACTGGCCCTGCAATACAATGCGCCGATCCTGATGGTGCATGGTGAACGCCTTAAAGGGGCCCATTTCCGCATTACCATTCAGCCGCCGCTAGAGATTCCGCAAGGGCTGGAGCATCAGGCCACGGTTGACGCCATCCTGACCACGGTCAATGCCGAACTGGAACGCTGGATCCGCCGCAAACCCGGCGAATGGCTATGGCTGCACCGCCGGTGGTAAGCGTCAGACTGTCTTCCTGACTTTCAGCACACCATCACTAAAGCGCAGCTGCAGAAGCTCGGGGGCATCTTTGGCGCGAGCGACGGCATGGCCGCTTTCGTCTACCACCAAGGCAAAGCCGCGCTCCAGCACGCGCTGATAAGAAACTGCGTCCATCATCCGTGCCAACAGATCAAGTTTCTGGCGAGTGTGGGCCAGACGTTCGATAGGTGGCCTGACGGTCAGACACGCCAGCCGCAGTTGATGAGCCGCCAGCCAGCCGCGTAGGGCCGTGCCCAGCCGCAGGGCGCGATCATCAAGCCGTTGCGTCATGTTCTCCAGCAAAGCACGGGGATGAGTCAGGCCCCGCCGCAGCGCCTCCAGCGTTACCCGCTGCTGACGCAGCACCCGCTGCATTGCTCCTTCAAGCCGCTGCCGCAAATCTGCAGTGGTGAACAGAAGGTCGGCCTTGACCGGCACCGCAAATTCCGCCGCCCCGGTGGGTGTGGGAGCGCGGACATCAGCGGCCAGATCAATCAGCGTCCAGTCGGTTTCATGGCCGATGGCGCTGATAACCGGAATGGTGCTGGCCGCCACCGCCCGCACCAGCGCTTCATCATTGAACGGCATCAGGTCTTCTACCGAGCCGCCGCCCCGGGCAATGATGATGACATCCGGGCGCGGGTTAAAAGTCTGGAGGCCTTCCAGTGCCGCCCGCACCTCGGCCGCTGCCGTCTCGCCCTGCACCGTCACCGGCCAGAACAGCACATGAGGCAGGAAACGATCCCGCAGCCGGTGCAGCATGTCCTGAATCACCGCGCCGGTGGGCGAGGTGATGATGCCGATGGTGCGCGGCAGATAGGGGAGCGTCTTTTTGCGCTCAGCATCAAACAGGCCTTCGGCGGCCAGCTTCTTCTTGCGGTCTTCAATCAGCTTGAGCAAAGCACCAACGCCCGCCAGCTCGATGGTGCTGGCAATCAGCTGATATTCCGAGCGGGCGGGATAAGTGGAAAGGCGACCCGCCACCACCACTTCCGCGCCCTGCTCCAACAGGGCAAGCGCTGCCTTTTTCTGCGCCCCCTTGAACCACGCCGCGTGAATAACCGCGTTCTCGTCCTTGATGTCAAAATAGACATGACCCGAGCTGTGCCGGGTAATGCGACCAAGTTCGCCCTTGACCCGCACCTCGCCAAAATTGCCCTCGACCATGCGACGCACCGCTTGGGCCAGACCGGAAACCGTCCATGTTTCGTTAACTTCGGTCATTTTGGTACGAACTTGTTGACAGAGGGGCTAACGTTTGCGGGCTTTCTCGATGGATCTAGTTGCTCCGCAATATAGCAATAAGCCGCCAGCCCTCCTTCTTCCCAGCTTCTGCTAACATCAAAGAATGGCAGGTTATATTGTTGGCATTCGCTTTCGAGACGCTGGCTAATGGCAATCATGTCGGCCAGTGCCGGTCGCAACTGGTCATCGGTACAACGGGAGGTCCAGCCCTTCTCCTCTTTCTGACTTCGCAGACGAACCAGCAAATCCTCTACTTCTATGCGCGGATACCCAATGAATAC
>CAYSDE010000035.1:0-2609 GCA_964429685.1 uncultured Pseudobdellovibrionaceae bacterium | reverse complement strand
CCATGAATACGAAACCCAGCTTTTCACGCAGCTGGTCGAGGGGCAGACAGGAGGGTAGCAGATGAAAGCTGTCATAGATGAATCCCGGGCTATCGTCCTCGGCAAGCAGGCGCGACCAGTACTCGGTCACAAAAGGCGCCATGTTCGCAGCGGTCACGGGCTGGGGTTGCTCATGCCGGATATTGAGGGCGGGGAAAGCGCTTCCAAAAGCAAAAATCAGGCTATCGCCCGAGAGACGGGGCAGCCCAAACTCACCAGCCAAACGACGCGCCAGTGTGCTTTTGCCCGAGCGGGTTGTTCCACCAATTACCAGCGATCTGGTCATATTCGTTTCTCCCGGAAAAAATTCTGTAAAAGGGCGGCACATTCGCTTTCCCGCACGCCGCCCACAACTTCGGGCGCATGGTGACAGGTAGGCTGGCTGTAGAAGCGCGGCCCATGCTCCACCGCACCGCCCTTGGGATCATAGGCCCCGAATACCAGTTTGCGGATGCGGGCGAAGCTGAGGGCGGCAGCACACTGGGCGCAAGGCTCAAGCGTTACATAGAGATCGCACTGCGGCAGCCGGGTGGTTTGTAACAGGCGGCAGGCTTCCCGGATTGCCAGCATTTCGGCATGAGCGGTAGGATCGCAATCACGTTCGGTACGGTTGACGGCGCTTGCCAGCACCTGCCCCGTGGCCGCGTCCACCACCGCCGCCGCTACCGGGACTTCGCCCTCGGTTGCCGCCAGTTTCGCCAGTTCAAGAAGTTTTGCCATCACCATAACGACACTCTTGGCCAAAAGCGCAAATCAGGTCAAGGTGGCAAAATGAAAAACGTCATTGATATGCGCACAAAAAAATTCGGCGAGCGGGCCGAGGGCTGTCAGCCCGAACTGGTGATTATCCATTCCACCGACATGCCAACCGCCCCCTCGCTGGAGGCGCTGGTGCGCTCACCGCGTGAAGTCAGCTGTCATTACCTGATCGCTCCCGACGGCAAGATTTACCACATGGTTTCCGAAGACAAGCGGGCTTGGCACGCCGGAAAAAGCAGCTGGCGCGGCAAAACCGACGTTAATTCCCTTTCAATCGGGATTGAGCTGGTGTGGCCGGACGATCGTGAAGCTCATGAGGACGAAATACCCGGCCCTTTCTGGGCTCCGCAAATGGAGGCGCTGGTGGAATTGCTGGGCGACATCAAGAGCCGCCGGGATATTCGCCCCGAGAACGTTCTGGCCCATAGCGACATTGCCCCGGCCCGCAAACGCGACCCCGGCCCGCGCTTTGACTGGGGGCGGCTGGCCGCCGAAGGGCTGGCCCTGCTCCCCACCCGCCCGCTGCCGCTGCCGCCAACCGGCGACATTGCTCCGCTTCTGAAGCGTTTTGGCTATGACGTCACGAATGAGAGCGCGGCTCTGGTCGCCTTTCAGCGCCACTACCGCCAGCGCGACTGCTCCGGTGTCTCGGACTCCGAAACCCGCAGTCTGCTGCAATGGCTGCTCAAGGCCACCGGGCGTTGATTAGCAGGACAGCACCACATGAATCAGGGCTCGTCTGATCCGGTCAGCCGGAACGCTGTGCCCGCCCGGGTAGATATGAACCGCAACATTGGGCGAAGTGGCCAGACTCCCGCTCTGCCGTTTTTCATTCTCATCATATGAAGTGACAGCTGGCGAACGGAAATAAATCTGCCGGGCCAGTTCTTCCGAATAGTGAGGCACCCCAACCGGGTCGTCCTTGCCACATAGCAATAGACAGCGCCCCTCAAAAGGTGCCGTTTGGGCATTGCACAATGCCCGGATCTCTGTGGCTTGTGTTTGTGAAATGAAAAAGGGGCGCTCTAAAGTTGGTGGGCGCACTTCAAGCTTGTCGAATTTCCCCATTTGAAAATGCTGGTATTCTGCCTGCCGGGTAAACAAATCCCTCAAAGCCTCCGGCGGCACTGCTGACCAGCCCAACAGACCAGTCACTTTGTCCGGCATTTGGCGGTTTACCCGGTCAGCAACAAAACGCATCATCCCCGCACCAAAGGAAGACGCAGCCAGCACCACATGGTCATGGGGCAAAGAGCTGATAACGGCAGCCGCATCCTCAATCATGCGAGGATACGTAAGCCTGCCGGGATTATTGAGCAGGTCCGGATGGGTGAAACGGACGAAATCTGCCTTGCACGTGGTTCCAGCCGCACGCAGTGCGCCCGGCGATACCAGTTGAGGCACGCTGCCAAAACCGGGCAGAAAAACAATGGCCTTTCCAGTCGGGTCTTTTCCTGCTGCTGTGTTGAACATCTGGGTCGGAATTGTGCGATCATTCAGACAAACCCCACCCAACTGCCCGCCATAACGAAGACGTGCAAAAATCTGGATGGCTAACTGCTTCAGGGAAACCATGCGCGGCGCTTTCTTTTTAAAAACGGACGGAGACGTTCTATCTTTTACGCGCTGGCGAAAGCAAGAAAAAACTCGGGAACTAAGGGGATTATGCAGCTGGCTGGGGCTGCTGATACCCAGTACGACAGGCGAGTGGCCAGCCGCAGCGGGTATCCACCACACCCGGCCCTTCAGGGGCCCACACTTTACCATTTGCTTGACGTGCCATCATATCTTCCATTGTGCCTGCCACTCGC
>CAYSDE010000034.1:0-15351 GCA_964429685.1 uncultured Pseudobdellovibrionaceae bacterium | reverse complement strand
CGTCACCTGTTCGGGCAGCGCGGTTGAATCGACAATGAGGGCATTCAGCCCCCCCGGTTTCGGCAATCAGCGGCACAATCGGCCCGGCCCGGTTGGCCAGCGCCTGATTGATGCTACGGCCCACTTCGGTAGAGCCGGTAAAGACCACAGTTGAAATACGCGGATCATTGACCAGTCTGGCCCCGACGGTTTCACCCCGGCCCGGCAACAGGGCCAGCACATCGACCGGAATACCGGCCTGATGCAGCAGCTTGACCGCCCGCATGGCAATCAGCGGCGTCTGTTCCGCCGGTTTGGCCATAACGGCATTGCCCGCCACCAGCGCAGCGCTGACCTGCCCGACAAAAATGGCGAGCGGAAAATTCCACGGGCTGATGGCGACCACAAGGCCGCGTCCGACATGGCGCATCTGGTTGGTTTCGCCAGTGTAACCGGGCAGTAGAAACGGCGTAAGGTCATAGCGGGCGCAGGAGGCATAATAGCGGCAGAGATCCACCGCCTCGCGTACTTCGGCAATCGCGTTTTTGACCGTGCGTCCGGCCTCGCGCACGATCAGCGCCACCAGTTCGCTGCGATGTTGTTCGAACAGGTCAGCGGCTTTGTCGAGGGCAAGGGCGCGGTCTTCCACCGGCGTATGCGCCCAGGCGGGCTGGGCTTTTTGCGCCACCGTCAACGCCTGCTCCACCTGCTCCAGCGTTGCTTCTGCCACATTGCCGAGGATGCGGCGACTGTCCGAGGGATCAACAACGCGGCTGGCCTCGCCGGGCTGGACACTGCCGGAAATCAGCGGCGCCGCCGTCCACATGGGCGACTTGGTCAGGCGCTCAAGCTCAGTCATAAAGGGTGCGGCCAGCGCAGGCGCATCCAGATCAAGGCCGGCGGAGTTCTTGCGGCCTTCACTATGAAAAATATCGGCGGGCAGCGGAATAGAGGGATTGCGCTTGTGGGTCAGCGCCGTCAGTTCCACCTCGGGATCATGCACCAGCGAAGCAACCGGCACATCATCATCGCGCAGCTTGTGAACGAAAGAACTGTTGGCCCCGTTCTCCAGAATGCGCCGCACCAGATAAGCCAGCAGATATTGATGCGTGCCAACCGGCGCATAAATGCGGCTCTGGCGGCCCATTGCCACCACCTGATCGTGCAACTCGACTCCCATCCCCTGCAGGCGCTGGAACTCGAAGCGGTGCGCCGGTTTGGCAATCGCCAGAATGCTGGCCAGCGTGAAAGCATTGTGACTACCGAAAGCCGCAAAGATGCGGTCATTATGCGCCAGCAGCCGCCGGGCACAGGTCATATAGCTGACATCGGTCGACACCTTGCGGGTATAGACCGGATAGTCCGGCTGGCCCGTCATCTGGCTGCGCTTGATTTCACTGTCCCAATAAGCCCCCTTGACCAGACGGATCATCATCTGGCGGCCATGCATGCGGCACTGATCGCCCATCATGTCGATCAACTGGGGCGTCCGTTTCTGATAGGCCTGAGCGGCGATACCAAGGCCCGGCCAATGCAGGGTAACGGGCGATTGCAGCACGGTGGAAACAATATCGAACCATAATTCCAGCCGCTCGGATTCTTCGGCATCGACGGTGAGGGAAATTCCGGCCCCCGCCGCTGCTTCACCCAGCACCGTCAGCCTGTCAACGAGAGCAGGCAGACAGCGGGCGCGCTGGGCTTCGGTGAAACGCGGATGCAGGGCGGACAGTTTGACCGAGATACTCGGCGCTTTCCAGATGTCGCCGCCCGCCTCATGCGATTTGCCAATCGCGGCAATGGCGCTGCGATAGGATTCAAAATAGCGCTCGGCATCTTTGGCGGTGCGGGCCCCTTCGCCCAGCATGTCGTAGGAAACACAATAGCCCTTGCGCGCCACCTCGGCCCCGCGCTCCAGCGCTTCACCAATCGTCCGCCCCATCACGAACTGATCCCCCAGCAGCCCCATCGCCCGGGTCATAGCGGCACGGATCACCGGTTGACCAGCCCGCGAGGCCAGAGACTTGACCGCTCCCAGCAGCCCAGTGGTGTCCCGCTCCTTGAGGATGGAGCCGGTCAGCATCAGCCCCCAGACCGAGGCATTGGCGAACAGGGTGCCGGTGCGTTTTTCATGCGCGTCCCAGTCAATCGCGCCGAGTTTGTCGCGGATGAGATCGTCAGCGGTTGGCGCATCGGGAATACGCAGCAGGGCCTCGGCCACACACATCAGCGCCACGCCTTCCTGTGTGGACAGGCTGAACTCCTGCAGGAAATCCTTGACGCCGCCGATGGTGGCGCTTTGCTTGCGGATGGTTTCAATCCACAGCCGCGCCTGATGCTCGGCCTGATGACGCTCAGCATCGGACAGATGAGCTTCCGGCATGATTTCAGCAAGCGCTTCCGCTTCTTCCAGCCGGTGACGGCGGCGCATATCGGCGCGCAGCTGCGAAAGGGAAGAGCGGGGCATCAAGGGCGAGGCATGGTCATTCATACCCTATAACATAGCACCAGATTTGATTACGCAAAGCCTTTGCGGGAAGGAACGAAACCGGGCATAGTCAAAAACATGAACCATCCTGCATCATCAGCCCATAACCCGCTAAAAGCTCTTGCCTACCTGCTCTCGGCGGTTTTCATGTTTGAAACGGTGGGGTTGTGCGCCAAGCTGGTGTCAGCGGATGTATCCCTCTATTCGATTGTCTTTGCCCGCAGTTTCTTTGCCCTACTGCTGCTGACCGTAGCCATTACCTACATCAGAGGCTGGAAAAAGATCAGGACAGCACAACCGAAGCTGCATCTGCTGCGCGGTGTCATCGGCTTTGCCACCTTGCTGACCAATTTCTACGCCATCAAAGAAATGGATCTGGCCAGTGTGACGGCAATCCAGTTTACCATGCCGTTCTTCATGATGATGCTGGCAGCGTTCTGGCTGAAAGAGCAATTGACTCCGGTGCGGCTGACTGCCGTTGCCGTTGGTTTTGGCGGGGCGCTGCTGGTGCTGCGTCCTGAAGACGGGGCCAGCCTGTCACTGGCTGCTCTGGCGGCGTTGGCCTCGGCTTTTCTGGGCGGAGCGAGCGGCGTAATTATCCGCAAACTGACCCGCACCGATTCCAGCCTGACTGTGGCTTTCAGTTTCGCCTGCTTCGGAACCGTATTTGCAGCAACCCTGCTCCCGCTCGGCTTTACAATGCCAAGCCCGCACGACCTGCTGTTGCTGGCCTGTGCAGGCACGGCGGGCGGCATTGCCCAACTTCTGCTCACCCAAGCCTACCGTCATGCCCCGGTGAGCGTAATTGCGCCATACGAATATACGGCCCTGCTTTGGGCCATGAGCTTTAACTACCTGTTCTGGGACAGGCTGCCGACCCTGCTGATGCTGACAGGAGCGCTCATTATCGTCTCCGCCGACCTGATGGTACTTTGGCAGGAAGAACGCAAAGCCTCGAAAAACATATAGGTAATACCAGCGCCATATGTAGAGACTCACGATCATCTCCCTCCCCCGTGAGGTCAGCAGACCTCACGGGGGAGGGCGGGGTGGGGGCAAAGATAGCTTGTTGATAAGGGGAAATCGCATATTTATCGACATCCTCGCCCCCCCCCAGCCTCCCCCATCCCAAGAGGGACGGGGGAGGAGAAGACGGATCAAAACTTATGCTCGCCGATATAAAACGTATAAATACCAGCACTTGAACTCCCCCGCTGGCTCTGGCACTCTCCGGCCATCATGATGACTGCGACCGACAGTTTTGCCAGCAAGGGCGACCTCAAACTTTCCGACAAGCTGATGCATCTCAGCTGGGGGCTGGTGCTGGTGCTGTGCGCGATTACGGCGATCGGAGTTACCCTGCTCTATTCGGCAGGCGGCGGCAGCTGGGAGCCGTGGGCGGGACGCCATGCCATCCGCTTCGGCATGGGCTTTGGCATCATGATGACGATTGCGCTGGTTGACCTCCGGGTCTGGCTGCGTCTGGCCTATCCGATTTACGGGGCGACGCTGGCGCTGCTGGTGGCGGTTGAGTTGATCGGCCAAATGGGCATGGGCGCGCAGCGCTGGATTGATCTGGGCTTCATCATCATCCAGCCTTCGGAGCTGATGAAGATTGCCCTGACCTTGGCGCTGGCCCGCTATTTTCACTCGCTGGCCCCGGAGCAATCAAGCAAACTCGGGATGCTGGTAGCTCCGGTCTGCCTGATTATCGTGCCGGTGGGGCTGGTGTTGCTGCAACCCAATCTCGGCACCGCCCTGCTGTTGATGCTGGGGAGCGCCATGTTGTTCTGGGGGGCCGGAGTGCCCTCCTGGCTGTTTGCCACCGGAGCCGCCGCCGCCGCCGCCATTGCCCCGATTGGCTGGCATTTCCTGCATGACTACCAGCAGCGGCGCGTGCTCACCTTCCTCTCGCCCGAAAGTGACCCGCAGGGGGCAGGCTACAACATCATGCAATCCAAGATTGCTTTCGGCGCAGGCGGCATCTTCGGCAAGGGCTTCCTCAACGGCTCGCAAAGCCAGCTGGCCTTTCTGCCCGAAAAACATACCGATTTCATTTTTGTGGTTCTGGCCGAAGAGTTCGGCCTGATCGGGGCGCTCATCCTGCTTTTCCTCTACGCCGCCGTGATTGCCTATGGCATCTCCATCGCGCTGTCCTCGCGCAACCAGTTTGGCCGCCTGATCGCGCTGGGCATTTCGAGTATGACTTTTCTCTATGTTGGCGTGAATGTTGCCATGATTACCGGACTGATTCCGGTAGTCGGCATTCCGCTGCCGCTGGTCTCCAATGGCGGCACCGCCATGCTGACCATGATGATCGGTATGGGGCTGGTTCTCTGCGTTGCCGTCCACCGGGAAGTCCGCCTCTCGAAAAGCGGGCTTTCTGAGTGGTAAAGTGACAATCTGTCAGACTGGACAGATTGCCCGAACTGGCCCAGAATCAGCGCAATGGATCGTCGTCTGCTTCTCAAGTTCTTGGCGCTCAGCCCGCTCTTCACCGGTTCTGCACTGGCCGGGGTTCCGCGTCCGCGTCGCCGCCCCTCTCCTCCTGCCGAGCCATTGCCGGTGGTGGTGATTGATGCCGGTCATGGCGGACGTGACCCCGGCGCTATCGGCCTCAGCGGCACCTATGAAAAGAACGTGGTGCTGGATATTGCCAGCCGCCTTGCCGCCGACCTGCAATCGGTCGCCCGCATCAAGCTGACCCGCAGCGATGATACCTTTCTCGCCTTGCCGGAGCGGGTGACGATTGCCCGCGAGGCCGAAGCCAGCCTGTTCCTCTCCATCCATGCCGACAGCGCCCCGGACAGCGGCAGCGCCCGTGGCCTCTCGGCCTATATCCTTTCCGATACCGCGTCGGACAGCTTCACCGCCAAGCTGGCCGCCGGAGAAAATCAGGTTGACCAGCGCTATGGTGCCACCGTCACTGCCAACGCCGCCGTGGCGGATATTCTCTACGACCTGACCGCCCGTCAGACCATGAGCGCCGCCCGTCTGGCCCGTGAGGCGATTGTCAGGGGAGCCGGACGTGACCTGCAGCTGCTCGACAATCCCCGGCGCTCGGCCAACTTCGCCGTGCTGCGGGCGCCTGATGTGCCGTCGCTGCTGATTGAGACCGGTTTTCTGTCCAACCCCGATGATGAAACCGTTCTCGGTAATGCCGACCAGCGCAACCGTATTGCGGCCGTGCTGGCCCGCGAAGTCAAAACCGTGCTGCATCATCCCCTGTTCCGCTAACCCTGAGGAGTATCGATCATGTTGACCCGTCGCCTTGTCCCCGCTGCTCTCATTCTGCTCAGCCTCTCGGCTTGCGCTCCGGCCATTGTCGGCGGCGCAGGTGTTGGCGTGGTCGAAGCCACTTCCGAACGGGGCATTGGCGGCTTCTTTACCGATGCCGCCATTCAGGGACGCATCAACAAGCGCTGGTTTGACGCCGATGCCGACATTTCGAAGCGATTTGACCTCACAGTCAATGAAGGCCGGGTCCTGATTACCGGTCAGGCCCGGGATCAGGAACAGAAGCTGCGCGCCACCCGCCTCTGCTGGGAAGTCGACGGCGTCAAGGAAGTCATCAACGAGGCCTCGGTTGAAGGCAGCACCACCATCAGCACCTATGCCAAGGATCTGTGGATCACCACCAAGCTCCGCACCTTCATGCTGTTTGACGGCGATATTGCCGGGCGCAACTACACCATCGATACGGTCAAAAAGGTGGTGTATCTGATGGGCTATGCCCGCAACCAGCAGGAACTCGACCGCGTAACCACTCAGGCCAGCACAATTGACGGTGTGGAGCGGGTGGTTTCCTATGCCCGGGTAGGCACGGAGCCGAGTGGCGGCAATTAAGGCTATTAACCTTTTTCTGCTTGAAATTGAGCCTAGCAAAACCCTATTCTCCGCCCTCCGCGATTATAGAGAAGAGGTTTTTTCAAATGCAGGGCATTTATCCACGTAAAGGCTTTGGTTACTACCTCTTAGGCACCACCTGTCTGACAGGCCAACTGGCCGTGGTCAGTTATGGATTGCTGACCGTACTCGAGCCGATGGCCGCTGCTGCAGCTTTTGCGGGTGGTATTTTCTTAACGCTGCAATGTGTATGGAGGGAACAGAAACTAGTTGGTCGGGACAGTTTGGCCGTCGTTCCCAACCATATCCAAGAAGTTTTCAATCATCTGGCCCGCAAGGCCGAGGTCCCGAATGTTAAAATTGAGTCTGGAAAAAAGTGTCAGATAGCATTCGACCACATAACCGACCGTTACAAAGTCTTTTTGAGCGCAGAAACCATCACCTCTGAAAGGCCCTGTAATACATACGAGGTTGCCGCCATCATCGGCCATGAACTCGGACATTTCCACTATTCACGACACACTGCTGTAACGCAAACAGTCATTAGAAGCACTGCTGGCTTGGGTAAAATGGGTCTGGGAATTGCCGCGATCTGCGCTTTCTTTATCGCACCAGCCGGATCGACAACAGGCTTTCTCAGTGATTACTTTACTTTGATAGCTGCAAACCTAGTAGGAGGTTGTATTTACAACCGCTTTCGTCGACTGATCGAGAAGAAATGTGACCAATACAGCGCCGTTCTGACCGGCTGTCCTGATGAGATGTCCTCTGCATTAAAGAAAATTATTAACGCTAAACGCCCCCACAATGAAGAGACTTGGACTTTGACCCGCACTGGTGACGACCGCCCTCTCCTACGGGCTTTTATGCTTCTGACGGGACATCCGTCATTAGTCGCACGCCGCCGCTCAGTTCATCAATTCCTAGCCGGGATCGATCCGCAGGTTCTGGAGCAGTCACGCCGCCAGATTGCAGCATTCGTGCCTAAGGCCAGTTCACAGTAACCGCCCTGCTGTCGCTCTCACGCGGGCGTCCGGCTTCGGCGATGCTGCCGACATACATGAAGCCGATCAGGTGGTCTGTGGGCCGGAAACCGAGAGCCTGTTTGACGTCGTCCTCATAGACTGCCGCCCCGGTTTTCCATTGGCAGCCAAAACCCAGCGCATGAATGGCGAGTTGAAAATTCTGCGCGGCGGCGCCGACGGCCAGCAACTGTTCGACCTCCGGCACCTTCGCAGAGGCTTGCGGCACACAGGCGATGGCCACAATGAGGGGCGCCCGCAGGGGCTTCTCACGCTCTCGCTGCAGCTGCTCTTCCGTTGCCAAGGGGTCGCGTTTCAGGAAGGAACTGGCCAATACGTCACCCAGACGACTCCGCCCCTCTCCTGCAATTACCACAAACCGCCAAGGCCGGAGACGGCCATGATCCGGCGCGGCGCAGGCTGCAGAAATAGCCTGTTCTATCTGCACAATTGTCGGGCCGGGCTTGGTCAGATAACGCGGCGTGAGTCGGGATTTTATCTGCTCGAGCATGTCCTGTCTCCTGACACAACGGCTTAGTCCGTCCGGACTTGGCTGTCACCGCTGAAATATATTGTTTGGTGTATCAACAGACTTTATATATCAGGAAAGCAGACAAGCTATTGTTTCCCATTGTATTTTCTGCTCTAATAAATAGGAGAAAAAGGGGACTATTTTGGCCAAGATTCTGCTAGTTGAGCATATGAAGAGCGTGCGGCGTGCTATTGCAGCATTGTTGCACGATGTCGGGCATACCGTGATTGAGGTTGAAGATGGCACTGACGCCATTGCCCAGTTGCGCAACCAGAGTTTTGATCTGGTCATCTGCGAAGTGCTGCTGGCGACGGTCGACGGCACCGAGGTGCTGGCTTATCTGGAAAAACAGCCGGATCGTCCCCCGGTTATCGCCATCTCCAGCGGCAACAACCAGATCCCGGCGGAAATGGCCCTGCTGCTCGTCAAGACCAAGGCCAATGCCACGCTCAAGAAGCCATTTGAAGATGCTGACCTGCTGGCGCTGACCGAGAAGCTACTGAACGAGCCCGATCTCACCCAGCGTGTCGCGGGCTGACCCGCCCGCCACCGGCCTCGCGCACGCCAAGAAACTCCCGCCACAGAATAGCCAGCGCCCGCTGACCGAACAGGGCCGCATAAAGTCCGGCACTGACCAGCAGCATCAGGATGCCGCCACAAACAACATCGCTGAAGAAATGCGCCCCCATCCCGATGCGCAGCAGCCCACTCAGCGCCCCGATCCCCAGCCCGGCCCAGAAAAGCGGGCGGCGGCGGCGCGGCGCGATATAGGCGAAACTGTGCATCCAGAAACCGAAAGAAGCGTCACCAGAAACAAAGGAGCAGTTCTTGGCGCATTGATCACTCAGTACCAACGCCGGAGTGAACTGGGCCGGACCACCAAATTCCGCCACCTGCAGGGGCCGCGCCCGCCCCCAGTTATCCTTGAAAATGACATTGGTTACCAGACCGGGGCCGACCAGCAGGGTTGCCAGCAGAAAAGCCCAACGCCGCCAGCCTGTACGCCGCCACAGATGTAGCAGCGTCGCCAGCGTCAGCAGCACGCCCAGAATGACGGCGACCGGCTGCACCAGTCCGTGCAGGAATTCGGCCAGCCCGCCGTCCCGCCACGGAAAATCAGCCCCGTCAAAAAACAGTCCGGCGACCGCCAGATCAATGGAAGGAAAAAATACCGACAGGAATGCCGGAACCAGCAGCGCCGCAGCAAAGGCCAGAAGACGCTGACTGAAATTCATCTCCGTCCCCCTCAGAGGAAAAGATTACTTGTGGCGGAAGGTGATGCGGCCCTTGGTAAGATCATAGGGAGTCATCTCGACTGTCACCTTGTCCCCGACCAGAACGCGGATGCGGTTGCGACGCATGTTGCCCGCTGTATGCCCCAGAATGACATGGCCATTCTCCAGCTCAACGCGGAACATGGCGTTGGGCAGCAACTCGATAATTTTTCCCGAAAACTCGATCAGTTCTTCTTTAGCCATGCGTTACGATTAGCTCCTTGATTCAGGTGGGTATAGGTGAGCGTTTGCCCGCATAAGGTCAAGGAAAAAAATGCCTTGTTAAACAATTACATCGGCAAAACAGTCCTGCTCCCCTCTCCGGCAGACCGGAAAAGGGAGCAGGAAATGCGTATAGCCTGTTTCTAGGGAATCAGCGGTGACCATGCCGGATCGGAGGCGTCACCGGGCGTCGGGATCAGGATCTCGTTGCGGCCCGTGATGTCGATGGAATAAAGGTGCGGGTTGCGGTCATTGCCGCCCGCACCGGCAGGCTGCTCCCGATAGAAGATGATGACGCGGCCATTGGGCGCCCAGGTTGCCCCGTCCACCAGATAGCCCTGGGTCAGGATACGCTCGCCAGTGCCGTCGGGACGCATAACGCCAATATAGAACTGCCCGCCCATCATCTTGGTGAAAGCGATTAAATCTCCACGCGGCGACCAGACCGGACTGCCATAACGGCCCTGCCCGCCATTGCTGATGCGCTGTTGCGAAGAGCCGTCAGCATTCATGACATAGATCTGCTGCTGGCCGCTGCGATCCGATTCGAAAGCAATCTGCTGGCCGTCCGGCTTGTAGCTGGGCGCCGTTTCAATCGACGGATCAGCGGTGAGGCGGACGCTGCGGCGGGTGCGCAGATCCATGGTGTAGATGTCCGAGTTCCCGCCTGAAGCAAGGCTCATCACAACCTTGTTGCCATCCGGCGAAAAGCGCGGGGCAAAGGTCATGCCGGGGAAATCGCCCAGAATTTCCTGACGACCGCTATCCACATCAAACAGATAGACCCGGGGCTTGTTGTTGTAATAGGCCAGATAGGTGATCTGGTGTGCGGTCGGGCTGAAACGCGGAGTCAGCACCAGCACGCGCCCATCGGTCAGATAGGCATGGTTCTCGCCGTCCTGATCCATGATGGCGAGGCGCTTGGTGCGGCGATTCATCGGGCCGCTCTCGGCAACGTAAACGATACGGGTATCAAAATAGCCTTCTTCGCCGGTGATGCGCTTGTAGATGGTATCGGCAATAATGTGGGAAATGCGGCGCCAGTTATCCGGCGTGGTCTGGAAGGCCAGACCGGCCAGTTGGGCCTGTGCAAACACGTCCCACAGGCGGAACTCTACCCGCAGCCGCCCATCCCCCAGCGCCGTCACCGTACCGGCGACCATGGCCGTCGCATTGATCGCCCGCCAATCGGGAAAGCGCGGGCTGACAGCGGCGTCCTGTGCCGGCTGCAGGAAAGAGCGCGGATCCAAGGGCCGGAACAGCCCCGAGCGCGCCAGATCAGCCGAAATCACGCGAGCCATATCCCGCCCAACCCGGCTTTCCTCCGCCCCCGCGCCATAAAGCGCGTTAATGGCAATCGGCATGGGGTCGGTCACCCCCTGATTGATGTCAATCACCAGCTCAGCACGGGCCGGAACAAAGGGCAAGGCAACCAGCATCAGCAGAGCAAAGACAAAACGCAACATCAGTAAATCTCCCCGGGTGAGAAACGGAAGGTAATGGTTCGCCAAGTGGTATACTTGCCTTCAGGAAGCTGCAAGGGGCTACATTTCTGGTTGTAGAAGGCACGTACCGCGCTTTCGCTGAGTGTACGATAGAATGGGTCAGAATGCATCCGCGGCGAATCGACCACTTTGGCCGAGCGGACGGTGCGGTCCTGATTGACTTCCACCTTGACCTCAACAATGAGTTGCGTGCCTTCCTTCAGGCCGGTCGGCTGAAACCAACAGCCCATCACCTGCTGCCGCACCGCGTCCATCTCGCTGGAGTTGAGCAAACCGTCCAGCGTCGGGCTCTGCTGCACCGGGCTTTCGGCCACCCCTTGCTGGGTCGGCGCATCATCCGGTGTCTGCGACAGATTATCGAGCAGGTTGGTAAACTGGTTATTACGCGGCGTTTCCTGCTGTGACTGCTGGGGCTGCGGTTGGGGACGGGGCGGAGTCGGACGGGCTCGCGGCGGACGTGGCGGCTTCGGCGTCTCCGGCTGCGGCTGTGGGGGCGGCGGCGTGGGGGCCGGGGTCGGCTCGGGCGGAGCAGGCGTTTCGTCTGGAGCCGGGGGCTCGGGCGGCGGTGGGGGAGGAGGTGGCGGGGGTGGCGGAGCCGGTTTGGGTGGTTGCGGCGGCTGCGGCTTGGGCTGACTCTGCTGGTGACGCTGCTGCGGAGCCGAAGGCACATCGCTGGCATTAACGATTTCAACCGGAATCGCACTCATGGTCATAACTTCGTCTTCACCGAAATGAGGCAAGCCGAAGATCACGAGGAGGAGAACCACCGCGTGCAAAGCAAGGGAAGAAGGAAGCCCCCTGCGCATGGCCTCAGCGCCCGCCAGCAGCCGGCAAGGCGACCAGTGCGACCTTGCGGAAGCCTGCCGAGGTGATCTGCCCCATCACCGCCATCATCGCGCCATAAGTCAGCCCGCCATCGCCGCGCACATAAATGCGGGTTTCGGGATTGCTGTCAGTGACCGCCATCAGAAGGGGAACCAGATTATCCGGCGTAACCACGTTTTCCTGCACATAGACGGTGCCGTCTTTTTTCACTGTCACTTCAACCGGAGTCTTGTCATCAGGAATCGCGGGGGCGTTGGCCTTGGGCAGTTCCACCGGCACCCCCACCGTCAGCATCGGCGCGGTGACCATGAAGATCACCAGCAGCACCAACATGACATCAACCATCGGCGTCACATTGATCTGTGAATTCGGGGCAAAGCGTTCGCCGCGAGCGCGGCGCATCAGACCTCCGGCCATTGTCTCCCCCTTTTCTCAGGCTGCCATGCGCTCGTCGAGACGGCGCGACAGGATGGTGGCGAACTGGTCGGCAAAATCCTGCAGACGCTGGTTGTAATTGCCGATCTGGTTGGCAAACTTGTTATAGGCAACCACTGCCGGAATTGCCGCGACCAGACCGATGGCGGTGGCAAACAAGGCCTCAGCGATACCGGGCGCCACCACGGCCAGACTGGTACTCTGTGATCCGGCAATAGCGGTAAAGCTGTTCATGATACCCCAAACCGTGCCGAACAGGCCGACAAAGGGGGCCGCCGAACCGAGGGTGGCGAGGAAAGTCATATCCCGCTCAATCTCCTGCATTTCGCGGCCAATGGTAATCGCCATCACCCGCTCGACCCGCTCCTTGAGGCTGGCCCCGCCCCCGGCGAAACCGCGCACGCCGGTAGTGGAAGCGCGCCATTCCTTCATGCCTGCCACAAACACCGTGGCCAGAGGATCAGTAGGGTTGGGGCTGACGCGATCATAAAGGGCATCAAGCGACGCCTCATTCCAGAAATCATCCTCGAACTTGTCGGCTTTGGCGACAAGGCCGCGCAGCCGCCACGACTTCTCGAAAATCACCGTCCAGCACCACAGCGAGGCCAGCAACAGCCCCACCATCACGCTCTGCACCACAATATCCGCCTGCAGGAAGAGGCCGAAGGGCGACACATCATGCACGGGGGCGCTTCCGCCCATCTGGGCCGAGTCAATTACGGTGGCGGGGGTAGGCGTGGCGGTTGCTGTCATGTCTTCTGTCCTTCTGCTCTGGCGAGGGCTTTCCTGACTGCAGCGGGCCAGCGCACCGGCTTCCCGGCGGGGCCCAAACAGACCAGCCCCACATTCAGCACAGCGGCGCAGTCACCCTCCACAGAAATCTGCTGTTCAAGATCGGCACTTGCCGCCGCAATATTGGCGATTCTCGTGCTTACCACAAGGGTTTCTTCAAGGCGCAAAGGTCGCAGGTAGCGGATAGTGAGCGCCGCCACCACAATTCCGCCCCCAATCTTAAGCATTTCCGCATGGCTAACCCCACCCGCCGCCAGCAACTCGGTGCGCGCCCGCTCGGCATATTTGAGGTGATTGGCATGATAAACGATGCCACCCGCGTCCACGTCTTCGAGATAGACCTTGGTGGTGAAGAGGTGGGGAGTGGGGGGCTGCTGCATGATTGATACCCATCGTCGGTTAAGTTGTTGCGATATTGTCCCCTCTCCCGCGCAGCGGGGGAGGGTTAGGGAGGGGGCAAAACCTCCATCTCACCTCATGAAATAATCACACCACGAACAGGTGGCATTCTAAGGCCCGTCACACCAGTAGCCATAGCCACTTCCTTGAGCTTCTCAATAACTTCTTCCCCAGCTCGTTGGTAGCTGAAACAAATCTCTCCGACATCATCAACACTGAACTTGATTTTGTCGCCAAGCTGAAAAACTTTTTCCCTATCCCGAACCGCAAGAAGCACATCAACAAAATCGCTATCAACCTCTATGGCCTCACTCATAACCTTACCTTCCAGACTCTCAATGGAATGTTCTTTTCCATGCTTATCTTTGACAAAAGTATCTAACCCCTGCCATGACACCCTCATCTCCTTCCCACCAGAGTATTTTGTTCTGTATGGAGTCACATACGAAAGAGAATGTGCAATTCCATTACGCGCATTTGAAAGACTTGATATTTTGGCTGCCCAAGTAAGAGTGCAATCAAAATTGTGTGCGATTTTTTCTAATCTACCGTTCGAACTTGTATCCCCAATAAAGGCCCTGTGTAGCTTAGCTGCCTGCTGAGCAGTTTCCTTCTTTCCGCCCACCAACATTCTCAACCCCACATAATGGCACCCCTGAAGAAATGACGCAAAATGCGTTTCGACTTCTAATAACGAGAAACGAATTGATGACTCAAAATATTCTCGTTTAATATCGTCAATTTGTTCTGAACGCACATTTCCCCAGAATTTCATTTTTCCTCCATCCATCTCACAAATATCTGGGTGATTTGACGCCTGCTGAGATAAGGAAACAAAAGCTACCGCCCTACGAATTCCAATATATAGGGGTCGGCGCAATTCATCAAAAACATCTGTCATCTTCTTCTCTCCCCCTCCCTAACCCTCCCCCGCTGCGCGGGAGAGGGGATTATCGTTCAGCTGCCCGAGAAACACCCTTGGAACCTTCTCCCCGCCTCCTCCTTTATCGTCATGCCAGCGGACGCTGGCATCTTCTGCGGAGAGGGAAGACTCCAGCTTGCGCTGGAGTGACGATGAGGGTGAAACCGGTTTCTGGTTAGAACACCCATCACTCTTCTTCCCCCTCCACCGGCAACAACGCCAGTTGTTTCTGGACGCCCGGCGGCACCGGTTTGTCGAGGTAGCGCCAGCCGGTTTCGGTCAGCAGACGACCACGCGGGGTGCGCTGGATCAGGCCTTGCTGGATCAGGTAGGGTTCGATCACTTCTTCCAGCACGTCGCGTTGTTCGGCCATGGCAGCGGCGAGGGTTTCGACTCCGGCGGGGCCGCCGCCGTAATGGTCGGCCAGAATGGTGAGATAGCGGTGATCCATGGCGTCGAAGCCCATTTTATCGACTTCAAGACGCAGCAGGGCGATGTCGGCGGCTTTGGCGTCGATGCTGTCCCGCCCTGCCACCAGCGCAAAATCCCGCACCCGACGCAGCAGGCGTCCGGCAATGCGGGGAGTGCCACGGGAGCGGCGGGCGATTTCCAGCGCGCCATCTTCGGTGAGTTGAATATTGAAGAGCCCGGCCTGCCGCGCCACGATGCGGGACAACTCCTCGGCGGTGTAGAATTGCAGGCGCAGCGGAATGCCGAAACGCTCCCGCAAGGGCCGCGTAATCAGGCCGGAGCGGGTGGTAGCGCCAACCAGCGTAAAGGGCGGCAGATCAATCCGCACCGAGCGGGCGGCGGGCCCCTCACCGATCATCAGATCAAGCTGGCGGTCTTCCATCGCCGGATAAAGAATTTCCTCAACGGCCGGATTGAGGCGGTGAATCTCGTCGATAAACAGCACATCATGCGGCTGCAGATTGGTGAGAATGGCGGCCAGATCCCCGGCGCGGGCAATCACCGGGCCAGACGTGGCGCGGAAATTCACCCCCAGTTCCTTGGCCACAATCTGCGCCAGTGTGGTTTTACCGAGGCCGGGCGGGCCGAAAAACAGCACATGATCCAGCGCCTCGCCGCGCTGGCGGGCGGCGGCCACAAACA
>CAYSDE010000033.1:0-15639 GCA_964429685.1 uncultured Pseudobdellovibrionaceae bacterium | reverse complement strand
GCAACAGGTTGTGCCGCGAGGGAGCAAAATGAGCTTCATGGCTACTACATTTGGGGAAATTGTGGCTCTGGCCAAAGACCCCACGACGTCAGGTCGCAAGAGACTGGCGAGCTGTTTCGGGGATGCCTTTTTCACGCATGCGGCGGGCTTCTCGCCGAGTGAAAAAGCCATCGCCCTTGAGATCATGGCGGCCCTGCTGCGGAGCGCCGAAATTGAAATCCGTAAAGAACTGGCTCACCGTTTTGCGCGGGAAAGCGCCATTCCCCGCGCTCTCGCCGTGGGCCTTGCCAATGACGTGATTGAAGTCGCCCGTCCGGTGCTGCTCTACAGCCCGGTGCTGCAGGAGTCCGATCTGGTGGGCGTAATTGAACACAAGGGCACAGCGCACCGGATGGCGATTGCCAGCCGCACGCAGATGACGCCACGGGTCAGTGAGGCACTGGTTCAGGCCCGTGAGCCGATGGTAGCGATGACCCTGCTGCACAATCTTGCGGTTCAGCTGACACCGGGGGTCATCAACGCGCTGGCCAATCAGGCGATGGAGCATCTTGAGATCAGCCATGCCCTGATGCTGCGTCCCGAATTGACCAGTGATGTGGCTGAACATCTGTACTGGCTGGTATCACAGGAGCTGCGGCAGGAAATCAGGAACCGCTTTGACATCAGTCCGATTGTGCTGGATCGGGCGTTGCAGTCGACGGTAGCTGGCCTTCTCAAGCGGGACAGCGACCCCGCCCATCGTCAGAGCATGGCCGACCGCCTGATTACCAGTGGCGCGGTGTCGCCGAACTTCCTCATTGAATTGCTGAAAGCGCGGGGGGTGGAGCTGTTCCGCCAGCTGATGCTGGTGCTGACCGGTCTGTCCGAAGAGGCGCTGGAAGTCAGCTTCCAGCCGCAAGGGACCGAGCCGCTGGCCCTGATCTGTCGCGCCCTTGGTTTCAACAAGGTTGAAGCCGCGTCCTTCATCATGCTGGTGCGTGACCGGGTAGCAGGACAAAACCACTTTGATCCTGCCGGTCTGGCAGGCGCCCTCGCCACCTTTGGTCGTCTGACCGAAGGCGATGCAAACACCGTGATGTGGCAATGGCAGAACGACCCTTCCTACCTGTTGTCACTGACCGACCGTCGCGTCCAGTAACACCGCTCAGGCGGCCTTGCGGGCAGAATTGACCAGCGCACTGACGCCGGGCAGGTCACGCCCTTCCAGCCATTCAAGAAACGCACCACCCGCTGTGGAAATGTAAGTAAAACCATCCGCCGCCTTGGCAACTTCCAGCGCCGAAACGGTATCACCGCCCCCGGCGACGCTGAGCAGACGACCGGCTTTGGTCAAGCGGGAAACAGCCTGTGCAATGGCATTGGTACCGGTGTCAAAAGGCGGATATTCGAACGCGCCCAGCGGGCCGTTCCATACTACGGTTTTCACTCCCTCCAGCTCCTTGAGCAGGGCCGTTGTGGACTGCAGGCCGATGTCCAGTGCCATGCTGTCAGCGGGCACCTTGTCAACGGCGACGGTTTCAGAAGGCGCGTTGGCGGTCAGTGTTTTGGCTACCATCAGGTCGACCGGCAGCAGAATGTTGCATCCGGCTGTTTTGGCCTCGGCCATGATGGCGCGGGCGGTATCGACCAGATCATTCTCAACCAGAGATTTTCCCATCGCATGACCCTGCGCGAGCAGGAAGGTGTTGGCCATCGCTCCGCCGATGACCAGCCGGTCTACCTTGCGAACCAGATGCTTCAGCACGTCCAGCTTGGTGGAAACTTTGGAGCCACCGACCACCGCCAGCACCGGACGTTCGGGCTTGTCGAGGGCGGCGCTGAGGGCTTCAAGCTCGGCCTGCATCAGGCGGCCTGCCGCTGCGGGCAGTAACTCGGCCAGCGTCGCGGTGGAGGCGTGCTGCCGGTGGGCCGCTGAGAAAGCGTCATTTACATAGAGTTCACCCAAGCTGGCCAGCGCCTTGGCAAAAGCGGGATCGTTCTTCTCTTCGCCTTTGTAGAAGCGCACATTTTCGAGAAGCAGAATCTCGCCATTTGACAGGGTCTTGACGGCCTTCTCGGCAATCGGGCCGATACAGTCGGGCGCAAAGCCAACCGGCTTGCCGATAGCGGCGGCCAGCGGCTTGACTAGTTGCGCTTGCGAAAATTCCGGGTTCGGCCCGTCCTTGGGGCGGCCAAAATGCGAGAGGATGACCACCCGGGCGCCCTTGTCGGCCAGCTCGCGGGCGGTCGGTGCAAAACGCACAATGCGGGTAGCATCGCTCACCTCGCCATTCTGCATCGGCACATTCAGATCAGCCCGCACCAGCACGGTCTTCCCGCTGACGGACAGCGTATCAAGAGTATTGAAATTCGGCATGAGATGTCTCCTTGGTTTGGGGCTTTTATACACTAACGGCTTGGGGTGAAAAGATAAGAAGTTATGATCGCGGCGAGTTGCTGTTGCTCGGCTTAGCCAAGGCTCACGTGCTCGGCATGAACGGCGCACAAACAAGCCACCACATCCTCGGCCCCCACGGCGCGAAAGCCATCAGCAACACCCTGAACGATTTTCCAGCTGCCTCAAGAATACTCCAGAGAGTTGTCAAAGATGCGAATACGTTGTCGCGGGCGATTCCACTCGCTTGAGATTCGCGCTAGACTTGCCGGATGCGTATTCTCTCATGGAACATCAACAGCGTGCGGTTGCGTTTGCCCCTGCTGCTCACTCTTGCCGAACAGCTGCAGCCCGAGGTCATGGCCCTGCAGGAGCTGAAGGCCGAGACAGCGCTTTTTCCGGCGGCGGCGCTGGCTGCAGCCGGATATGTTCATCAACAGGTGTGTGGACAGAAGGGCTATAACGGCGTCGCCACTGTCTCGCGCCAGCCGCTTGAGGCTCTGCCGGGGCCGGATTGGTGCGGCAAAGGCGATGCGCGGCACGTGGCGGTGCGCCATGCTTCCGGGATCGTGATTCATAATTTCTATATTCCGGCGGGCGGAGATATTCCTGATCCGGCAGTGAATCCGAAATTCGCTCACAAGCTGCAGTTCCTGGATGAATTGCAGAACTGGCAGGCGTTTCAGACGGGCGAAAAGGCCATTCTGCTTGGTGATCTCAATATCGCGCCTCTGCCCGAAGATGTGTGGTCGCACCGACAGTTGCTGGATGTGGTATCGCATACGCCGATTGAAGTGGAGAAACTGACCGGACTGCAGCAGCGTTCCGGTTGGGTTGACACGCACCGTCTTCTGACTCCGCCACCAGCGCGGCTTTATTCGTGGTGGAGCTACCGCGCCAAGGACTGGGGTGCTTCCAACCGGGGGCGGCGGCTGGATCATATCTGGGCTTCTCCCGCACTGGCCCCACAGCTGAGCGGCGCGGGAATTTTTACCGAGCCGCGCAGTTGGGACAAACCGTCCGATCATGTGCCGATTTGGGCAGATTTTTCTCTCTGAACCAGCGCTGCCGTCAGCGCAAGGGATACCCCCGCCAGCAGCAACAAAGCGAGGGTATAGATGTCGGGTAGCACAAACCATGAGAAGCTGTGCGCATAAGAACTGGTCAAGGTGCCGCTGCTGGTCGTGGTATAGGTCAGGTCGGATTTGAATTCCCGCCACAGGCTCGGGCTTTCCTGACCGGCGGCACTCATCACCTGCGGCACCGCGCTGAGCATCAGGGCCAACACCAGCCCGCCGCGCAGCCGCCCCGGCTTGGGCAGGGCCGCACTCTCGCGCCACAGAATTACTGCACTCAGGAATAGCAGCGGGAAGTAATAGAGCCAGCCCAGCGGGGTGAGCAGCAGCATCAGCGGCAGGGTCAGGGCAAGGCCAAGATTGAGGGTGCGCGCCTCACCCAGTCGCCTAGTCTGGCGGGATAGCCAGAGCAGGGCCGCGGCACTGCCAGTCAGTCCGGCTGAATGCACTGCCCAGCCCGCCCATAACTGGTCTGCCGTGAAATAACGGCTGGTGAAGCCCGAAAGCGAGGCGTTCCAACTCTGCGTGCCCCAATCCATGCGGATAAGAGCGTGCAGCCAGTCGCGATGGTTTTCGACGCCGAAAAGTGATAGTCCGGCCAGCATGAGTGCGGCCCAACTCAGCGCGCCCCACAACAGCAGAGGCCCGCGTCTTTGCAGCACCAGCCAGAGGAAGATGAGGCCGACAAACAGTTTCAGGGCCAGAGCGAGGCCCAGCCATACTCCGGCCTGCCGCGTTCTGCCGTTTTCCAGCGCCAGCCAGAACAGCCCCAGTGTGATGAAAGGCAGGAGTCCGATCTGTCCCAGCAGCATATTGGCGGTAACCGGGAAATAGGCCGAAGTCAGCAGCAGTGCCAGCCAGAAGGGCAAATTTTCGGGCGGGGTGATCCGGCGCAGTAGCTGCCACAACACCAGCACCATCAGGATCAGCTGGACGCTGCACAGTGTGTAATAAGCCGGGCGAAGATCGAGGAAGGCGAGCGGATAAAGCAGGGCGCTGACCACCGGCGGATTAAGGTTCTTGTTGGGAAGGGCGGACTCTGCAGTCTCATAGATCAGCTCTTCCATACCGGAAACGTAGCTGAAGGGGCGGTAAAGACTGCCGCCCGCCAGATATGATTTCGGCGCGGCGATCAGGGTCAGAAAGTCGATCCCTTCAGGCACGCCGAGGCTGGCATTGATATAGATGCCAAACGCGCAGACGCCGAACATCATCAGCGCGGCAAGGCGCAAGCCAACCCGGCTCCATGTGCTGCGGAGCAAGGGCGCCGTCATCTGTTTTGTACCAGCCGCCAGCTGAGACGCAGCAGCAGCAGACTGAGCAGGAGGAGCGCCAGCGGGTAGACATCCGGCAACACAAACCAGTGATGCTCCCCTTCGTAACGCAGGATCGTCTGGCCCTGTGCATCCTGATCGAACGTAGCGCCATAATGCAGGGTGCGCCATAATTCGGGCCGCTGGTTATCGTAGGCGGTAATCAGTTGCGGCGTTCCGCTGAGAGCCATGGTGGCGAGCAGACCGCCGCGTAGCCGACCGGGCTTTTCAAGCGCAGCACTTTCACGCCAGAACACCGTGCAGCTGATAAAAAGCACCGGAAAATAATAGATCCAGCCGAGCGGAGTGAGAAACAGCATCAGCGGCAGGGTCAGCGCCAGACCGAGATTGAGGCAGCGCGCCGCGCCCAGTTTCTCCGCTTGCCGGGATAGCCAGATCAGGGCCGCCGTCGCGCCGATCAGGGCGAGGGAGCGGATGGCCCAACGCAGCCACGGCCAGTCCAGCGGACTGGCTGTAATGCTGCCACCCAGATAGCGGCCCAGCGTGGCGTGCAGCGCCCCGTTCCATGACTGGGTGCCCCAGGTGACATTCTTCAGCACCGTTAGCCAGTCGAGGTGGTTCTGTACGCCAAAAACCAGTAATCCGGCCAGCATGACCGAGGCCCAGACCAGCGCGCCCCAGAGCAGAATTCGCCAGCGCAGCCGCAGCAACAGCCAGACAAAAACGAGGCCGACAAAAACTTTCATGACGAGGGCAAGGCCGAGCAGCACTCCGGCCAGCCGCTCCTTGCCGTCCTGCAGGAACAGCCAGAAGCCGCCGAGCAGGACAAAGAGAAACAGCCCGATCTGCCCGAGCAGCATATTGGCGCTGATGGGGAAATAAGCGCAGAGTAACAGTGTCGCCGTTGCCAGCGGCATGGCGGTCGGCGGCATGATCCGCAACAGAATACGCCATAATACCAACAGGCTGAGTGCCAGTTGCACGGCACACAGGCTGTAATAAGCCGGACGCATCTCAAGCTGGCTGAAGGGGAGCAGGAGAAAGTTAACAGCGGGGGCGTTAAGGTTGTTGGTCAGCTTGCTGTGATCGGCCCGGCCAACCGGCTGGGTAAAGACAATATGCCCCATAATCGGCATGTAAACATAAGGCCGGTAGAGGTCGCCGCCTTCAGTATAGGAAATCGGCGAAGCAATTAAGGTATTGAAATCAACATACATTGGCACGCCGTTGCGGGCATTCAGGTAAATGCCAAGGCTCATCACCAGCAGCATCACAGCCGCCGCCACCCGGAAGAACAGACGGAACCAGAGTTTGGTAAAGAGAGTGAGAGGGGGCATGTTTTCAGTGGAAGTCGGAGCTGCTTTCGCTTACCACTAGTAGCATACCACTGACAAACAGGAAACGATAACAAATACAGGGAGCTTTATCATGACAATTCAATTTGTCCGTCAGCCTGACGAACTGCTGGAATATTTCGCCGCTGCAGTGCAGGGCACGCACTGGGAGGGTCATTGTGATCGCGGCCTACAGCTCTATCGACAGTGCGCCAGTCCGTCCGGCAGTTTTAATAGCGGACGGGAGCTGGTGGCGGCTACCCAGGGCTGGGCCGGAACTTTTGCTGCACCGGATCAGAATGTCAGGTTTGCTTTTGTGGCCCAGTTGGCTCTGCTGGCAGCCAGCGTGGCCGGTACTGAGATCAGACTGGTTGAAACTCCGCAGCTTGAGGTATTCTCCGCCACTTTCCCGCGGGTCGCGAGTCAGTCGCCGCTTTATGCGGTCGAAATGGCGCGCACCAATGTGGCGGCACTGGGTAACTTTCCTGCGTCGGTGAAAGCTGCCGTCGCGGATACACTGGCTTGCTCCAGCTTTTCCCTGCTTCGTGCTGACAGCCGGCCCGGCTGCGCCGCTGTTCCAGCCGACACCATTACCATTCTGTCCGACCTGATTACCCAATCCGGTCAGTTGGGCAAACCGAGCCGGATTTTGCTCGCCGATCAACTGGAGGAAGCAACCAAGCCGCGTTATGACCTCGGCTCGTTGGCCGTGGGTGCAGCGGCCCTGATGTCTGCCGCCGTGTCAGTTCTTCCGAGGCAGCAGAGCCGAATGGAAGACGTCTTTCTGAAAATTACTGAGGAGGCTAATCGAACCACCCAGCCCAACGGCCTGACGCCTAAGACAGAGGATCAGCGCCGTGCTGATGAGAGCAGGCTCTCTCAGTTAACCGAACTGGCGCACAAACTCCAGACAACACATTCGCTACCTTCGCCCATGACGCGCCAACTCGCCCGTCCTGCGGTGTGCTGCTGAGTAATCTGGAAAGGAAGCACCGTGGTGGGCAGTACTGGGATCGAACCAGTGACCACTACGATGTCAACGTAGTGCTCTACCGCTGAGCTAACTGCCCTCGCCACGAGTGGTGGGGGTGATAGCATTAAATATCCAGGCTTGGCAAGTTTTTTGGTTTTAACCTTCGGGCCATTTTGAAACAGCCTCTGCCCGTCCCCGCAAGCAGGGGCGGTCTGCTACTATGACGGTAAAGAGGGTAGGCTAAAACACCCTAACAGTCCGTTGTAAAACCTGAACACTTCAGGTTTGGGAGTAAGATGAGAATTTCCCAGAGAAAACCGTCAATATATTCTTGCTGCCCCGAGGGCTCACAATCATCATGATTGTGCATTCTGACGGCCGAAAACGTTTTAGCGCAGACGGGGCTAATGCCCGTCTTCCTGCATGACCGCCCCGACGATTTTGCGGCCGCCGGTCAGGTCGGTGAACATCACATTGATGCCTCTGAGTTTTTCAACCAGAACGCCCATGTCCATATCAACCGTCACAAAATTCGTATTGTGATCTCCAGATAAATAGACGTTGGTCAAACCGGGGGAGACGGCTGGCTTGATGAGGTCGATAGCGCCCGGATTGACCGCGACTGCGCCACGGGTCTGTCCGTCAAAAGTCGGTAGCAGCAGCATCTGCTTGCTGGCTTTGACTTCGACGGGGGCAGCCGGTGGCGCTGCTGCTGCTCCGGAAACCGGAGTCGCCGGATGCGGGTGACCGCCGGGAATGTTATTCATGACCATGGGAATTCCTGTTCTACGGTTTCTCGTCTTCAATCGGCAAGGCTACAAACCGCATATCGCCCTTGCGCTCAACCAGCAGGAAGATCGATTTGCGCCCAGCCTTCTTCGCTTCCGTAATCTTGGCGAGGAATTCGGCCGGAGATTTGACCTCGGTCTGGGCGGCCTCAACGATGACGTCGCCCTCCTGCAGATCGCGCTCGGCGGCTTTGCTGTCTTCATCAACGCCGGTAATCACTACGCCGTTGACGTTGTCCGCGATGTCATACTGATCGCGCTGGGTATGGCCCAGAGTGCTGAGCGAAAGCCCGTAGGCTTTTTCGGTGCTTTGCGGCTGCTCGTCGCGGGGGTCAGGTTTGTTGCCGGTACTGGTCAGCCCTTCCTCTTCGGCCTGCTCAAGCTCGGCCACCTTGATGGTCAGATTTTTTGTGGCCCCGGCGCGCCAGATGGTGATCTGAGCTTCCTGCCCGACTGGTGTTTCGGCAACGATGCGGGGCAGACGGCGCATATCCTCAATCGGCTTGCCGTCGAAGTTCAGCACAATGTCCCCCGTTTCAATGCCGGCCTTGGCGGCAGGGCCATCGGGGGTGACCCCGGCAATCAGCGCACCCCGCGGCGTCCCGAAATTCAGGCTTTCGGCAATATCGGGAGTGACAGCCTGAATGCGAACGCCCAGCCAGCCGCGCTTGGTGCGGCCATACTCAATCAGCTGGGTTAGGACGCCCTTGGCCAGATTGGACGGAATGGCAAAGCCGATCCCGATGGAGCCGCCCGAGGGGGAATAAATGGCGGTATTGATGCCAATGACTTCGCCCTTGAGGTTGAACATCGGGCCGCCGGAATTGCCGCGATTGATCGAGGCATCCGTCTGCAGGAAGTCGTCATAAGGGCCAGAATTGATGTTGCGGGCGCGGGCCGAAATGATGCCCTGCGTCACAGTACCGCCAAGGCCGAAAGGGTTGCCGATAGCCAGCACCCAGTCGCCGACCCGCAGCACATCGGAGTTGCCCCACGATACCGCCGTCAGACGGTGCCCGGTCGGATTGACCTTGAGCAAAGCCAAATCGGTCTTTTCATCGCGGCCCACCAGTTCGGCTTTCAGATTGGTATCATCCTGCAGGATGACAGTAATTTCCTCGGCGTCGGCGATGACGTGGCTATTGGTCACCACATAGCCCTCTCTGGCATCAATGATGAAGCCGGAGCCGAGCGCGGCGGCCCGGCGCAGACGGCTCGGCGGATTGCCGCGACCGCGACCCTGACCCTGTTGCTGCTGCTCCATGAAGTCCTTGAAGAACTGCTCAAAGGGTGAGCCGGGCGGAAACTGCGGCATTTCCAGACCCGGTCCGCCTTCCGCTCCGTTATTGCCGGCGTTCAGTACCTGCAGGGTCGAGATGTTGACCACAGCGGGCAACAGCTTCTCGGCCAGATCAGCAAAGGAGTCGGGCCGCACCAGCGCAACCGCTGCCGGAGGTGCGGTCACAGTCGGGGCAGGCGCGGTCTGTTCAGCGAGAGCAGGCAGCGCTGCGGTCAGGGCCACAAATACGGACAGGAAACGGAAAGGGGCGGCAAATTTCAGCACGGAAATCCTCCTCGGGTAACCTTGGAAAAACAGGTAACCCAGAATCTAACAGCAGGAAAAAATATGCCAATGCACATTAGGTCGCAGTTTTTATTCTGCTTTGGCCGTGTCAATCAGGCGCCGGGCGCCTTTGGCGAGCAGATCGGCACCGACCTGTTCTCCCAGTGCTTCCGGGGACAGGGTGAGGGGCTGCACCGCATCCGCCGTTATCACTTCCTGTCCCAGAGGACTGGCAACCCAGGCGCGCAAACGGCGTTGATCGGCTGTTTCCGTGCAATAGGCCGCAATCGCCGAATGACAATGTCCCTGTAACAGACGCAAGACGCTGCGCTCGGCCGCCACCACGCGGGCGGTGGTGCCGGAGTTGATGGCACCAAGGAAGCCGCATTTGGCAATATCGGCCTTGCGCACCTGCAGGGTCAGGATGCCCTGGCCTACGGCAGGCAGCATTTCTTCTGCTTCGTAGATGTGACTGATACGATGGGTGAGATTGAGGCGCTGGAGCCCGGACTAGGCCAGCACCATACCGTCAAACTCCCCCGCCTCCAGCTTGCGCAGCCGCGTATCGGAATTGCCGCGCAGGGGAATCAGTTTGGCCTGCGGGTAGAGCGTATGCAGGAAAGCCTGCCGCCGGGGCGACGAGGTAGCCAGAGTCAGTCCCTCTCCGGTGGTCGGCATGGCGACGCCGGGGCGCAGAATCAGGGCATCCCGGGGATCTTCCCGCTCAAGATAGCAGGTCAGCTCAAGCTCGGGATGGGGGGCAATGTCGCCGGGAACATCCTTGAGGGCATGAATGGCGCAGTCAATCTCATGATCCAGCAGCCGCTGCTCCAGATCTTTGACAAAAGCGCCCTTACCCCCAAGCTTGGAGAGATCACCCTGATTTTTATCTCCCGAAGAGGCAAAAGTCCGGATTTCAACCTCAACCCCGGCATAGGCTGATTCCAGCAGGGTTTTGGCGTGCTGGGCGACCATTCTGGCCATCAGGCTGGTGCGGGCGCCGAGGATGATGTGGTGTTTGGTCATAAGGTCAGGCCAGTGCGGGGGAGGAAACACGATTGATAATCATGACACCTGCCTCGGAAAGGTCGTCCTTGTCAACCAGATGACGGTGGGCACGGAGGCCGTTGCCCGCAAAATCCAGACAGCGCGTGCCATCATAATCAGCATAACTGGAATACATCATCACGGCTTTGGCCGCCGGATTGTCGCGGGAAAGCGCAGTCGCCACGCCGTCAACAAAACGCTTTTTCAGCTGCCCGGTCATATCCCAGAGCGTCAGCACCCCCCTATTATCAGCCGAAACCGAAGGATGGGCGGTGGGAGCATTGAAAATGATGTAATCAAAGACCCGCCCGTTTACGGACGCAAACATGTCGCTTACCGCCAGCGTGGCAGGCACATTATGGCGTTCCAGATTGATACGGGCGCTCCTGACTGCTTCAGGCATGATGTCGACAGCCGTGATAGGGGATTGCGCAAACTGATAGGCCCGGATCGACAGCAATCCCGATCCGGTTCCCATCTCAAGAACCCGCTCACCTCTGACGGGTGGGAAATCGGCAATAGCCTGCCACATTTTACGGGCTGAACGGCCCCGGCTGGGGTCAAAAACACCAGCCGCGACAAAGAGGGCAAGGCCTTCGAACGAGGTATCAACATCCCTGTCAGCAGGAGCAACCCGCTCGGTGATCTGCTGAATGCGCGCAGCAACGGAATCCGAAGCAATCATTCTAACTTCCTTATTTTTCAAACGGCCTCACAAAATTCAGCCAAACCTTGGAGGCATATACCCCTTATGGTCGGAGAGTGCAAACCCGCTTTGTTCTGCTGCCATCACTTACAAGTCCCTTTGCGGAAACCCTTGGATGGTTGCCTCTGCATTCAAATCAAGTTGCATGCTTCGTGTTGCACACCCCGCTTTCCTATGTTAATCACCCGACGCGGGCTTTTGTTAAGTGCGCGTTAACTTTTTGACGGGTGGGGTGCTGTGGCTACTAGGTCAGGGGCTAAGTCAGGCAAGTTGGCAGAGAGATATGCCAAGGCGCTCTTCGAACTGGCGTCCGAAAAAGGGCTGCTGGATGCGGTGGCGGCGGATCTGCGCACAGTTTCGAACATGATTCGGGAAAGTGATGAACTGGCGCTGGCTATGGAGAGCCCGCTGGTGGATCGGGCCTCGCTGCAGCGGGCAATGGACTCGCTGTCCCGCCGCGCCGGTCTGACCGATCTGTCCCGCCGTTTTCTCGGCGTTCTCGCTAATAACCGCCGTTTGGCGGCTTTTGCCGAAATTGCTGCTTCTTATAATGTCCTGCTGGCGACCTCTCGCGGCGAGCATACCGCTGAAGTTACCAGCGCCGCGCCGCTGCGTCCGGCCCAGCAGGAATCACTCAAAGCCAAGCTGGCCGGTCAGCTCGGTGGCACCATTCACCTTGACTGCAAGATTGATCCGGCCATTCTCGGCGGTCTGGTGGTTAAAATCGGTTCGCGCATGATTGACAGCTCACTGCGCGGCAAGCTTGAACGTATTGGCTTTATGATGAAAGGGACTGCCTGATGGAACTTCGTGCAGCTGAAATTTCGACGATTCTCAAGGAACAGATTGCCAGTTTCGGCAATGAGGCCGAAGTGGCCGAGATTGGCCGGGTGCTGTCGGTGGGCGACGGGGTGGCCCGCGTTCACGGCCTCGATCACGTCCAGTCTGGTGAAATGGTTGAATTTCCTGGCGGGATCAAGGGTATGGCCCTCAATCTCGAGTCCGACAACGTTGGTGTTGTTATCTTCGGAAATGACAGCACCCTGAAGGAAGGCGACATCGTCAAGCGTACCGGCGCCATTGTCGAATGCCCGGTTGGTCGGGGGCTGCTCGGTCGCGTTGTCGATGCGCTCGGCAATCCGATTGATGGCAAGGGCCCGCTGGTCGATGTCAAAACCACCCGCGTTGAGGTCAAAGCCCCCGGCATCATTCCGCGCAAAGGCGTGCATGAGCCGATGCAGACCGGCCTTAAAGCCATTGATTCGCTGGTGCCGATTGGTCGGGGCCAGCGCGAGCTGATTATCGGCGACCGCCAGACTGGTAAAACAGCTGTAGCGCTTGACGCCATCATCAACCAGAAGCCGATCAATGAAGGCACCGACGAGAGCAAAAAGCTCTATTGCGTCTATGTCGCTATCGGCCAGAAGCGCTCGACCGTTGCCCAGCTGGTCAAAACGCTGGAAGATGCCGGGGCGCTCAAATATTCCATCATCGTCGCTGCCACGGCGTCCGATCCGGCGCCGCTGCAGTTCCTCGCTCCCTATACCGGCTGCGCGATGGGCGAGTTCTTCCGTGATAACGGCATGCATGCGCTGATTGTTTATGACGATCTGTCCAAGCAGGCAGTGGCTTATCGCCAGATGTCCCTGCTGCTGCGCCGTCCGCCGGGCCGCGAAGCCTATCCGGGCGACGTGTTCTATTTGCATTCGCGTCTGCTCGAACGTGCCGCCAAGCTGAGCGACAAGAACGGCTCAGGCTCGCTGACCGCCCTGCCGGTCATTGAAACCCAGGCTGGTGACGTTTCGGCCTATATCCCGACCAATGTGATTTCCATCACCGACGGCCAGATTTTCCTTGAAACCGCGCTGTTCTACAAGGGCGTCCGGCCGGCCATCAATGTCGGTCTGTCAGTCAGCCGCGTTGGTTCCGCCGCCCAGATCAAGGCGATGAAGCAGGTGGCCGGGTCAATCAAGCTGGAGCTGGCTCAATACCGCGAAATGCAGGCCTTCTCGCAGTTTGCTTCCGACCTCGATGCGGCGACCCAGAAGTTGCTGGCCCGTGGCGCTCGTCTGACCGAACTGCTTAAGCAGGGTCAGTACCAGCCGCTGCCGGTTGAACAGCAGGTCGCGGTTATTTATGCTGGCGTCAAGGGCTGGCTCGACAAGGTCAAGGTTGAAGATGTTGGCCGCTTCGAACAGCAATTCCTTCAACAGCTGCGCGGCAAAGGCGCCGACATCCTGACCGCCATCCGCGACGACAAGCAGATCAAGCCGGAAACGGAAGAGAAGCTGAAGGCGCTGCTTGAGGGTTTCCTCAAGGGTTTTGCGTGAGGCTCTGACATGCCCAGCCTTAAAGAATACCGCGTCCGTATCGAGAGCGTGAAGTCCACGCGCAAGATCACCTCGGCCATGAAGATGGTGGCGGCGAGCAAGTTGCGGCGGGCGCAGGAGCAGGCGGAAGCCGCCCAGCCTTACGCCATGCGGATGGAACGGATGATAAGCGCACTGGCCGAGGGGATGCAGGCGGGCGTTTCAGTGCCGCGTCTGATGTCCGGCACCGGGGCCGAGCAGAAGCAGCTGGTGATTGTTATCACTTCGGATCGTGGTCTGTGTGGTGGTTTCAATGGCAGCATCGTGCGCGAGGCCCGCCGCCGTATTGCTGCGCTGCTGGGGGCGGGCCGCGAGGTCAGCATCATCTGCGTTGGCCGTAAAGGGCGCGACCTGCTGCGCCGCGATTTTTCCAAGCAGATCGTCGCCAGCTATGACAGTGCGCCGAAGAAGCGCCCGTCTTTTGCCGAGGCTCGCGTTATCGCTGATACCGTTCTCTCCCGTTTCGATGCGGGCACGGCGGATGTGGTGACCTTGTTCTATAACCGCTTCAAGTCGGTCATCACGCAGGTGCCGACCGAACAGCAGCTGATTCCCTTCCGCCATACCAAGCCGCTGGCCCGCGATGTTGCCCAGTCGGTCTACGAGTACGAGCCCGCCGAGGAAACCATTCTGGCCGAGTTGCTGCCGCGCAATCTGGCGGTGCAGATTTACCGCGCCCTGCTCGACAGCGCGGCGGGTGAACAGGGCGCCCGCATGGCCGCGATGGACAACGCCACCCGCAACGCCAGCGACATGATCAACAAGCTGACCCTGACCTATAACCGCGTGCGCCAGGCCTATATCACCAAGGAGCTGATTGAAATCATCTCCGGCGCCGAAGCCCTTTAACCGGATTTTGAGAAAGAGGAAAGTCCATGACCACCGCAACCATCCAAGGCAAAATCACCCAGATTCTCGGCCCCGTTGTCGACGTCCAGTTTGATGGCGACCTGCCCGCCATCCTGACCGCCATCACCACCGAAAATCAGGGCAAGACGCTGGTTTTTGAAGTGGCGCAGCATCTGGGTGAAAGCACCGTGCGCGCCATCGCCATGGACAGCACCGACGGTCTGGTGCGCGGGCAGAAAGTGGTCAGCACCGGCGCGCCCATCTCCATGCCGGTCGGCCCGGAAACCCTTGGCCGCATCCTCAATGTCATCGGCGAACCGGTCGACGAGCGCGGCCCGGTTGTGACCAAAAAGACCGCCCCGATTCATCGCGCCGCCCCGGAATTTTCCGAGCAGTCAACCGAAACGCAGGTGCTGGTGACCGGCATCAAGGTGGTTGACCTGCTGGCCCCCTATTCACGCGGCGGCAAGATCGGCCTGTTTGGTGGTGCCGGTGTCGGCAAGACCGTTCTCATTATGGAGCTTATCAACAACGTTGCCAAAGCGCATGGTGGCTTCTCGGTGTTTGCCGGTGTGGGTGAGCGTACCCGCGAAGGTAACGACCTCTATCACGAAATGATCGAGTCCGGCGTTATCAAGACTGACGGCCCCGGCTCCAAAGTGGCGCTGGTTTACGGCCAGATGAACGAGCCGCCGGGCGCCCGTGCCCGCGTCGCCCTGTCCGGCCTCACCCTCGCCGAATATTTCCGCGATGATGAAGGGCAGGACGTGCTGTTCTTTGTCGACAACATTTTTCGCTTCACGCAGGCCGGTTCGGAAGTGTCGGCGCTGCTTGGCCGTATCCCCTCCGCCGTTGGCTATCAGCCGACGCTGGCCACCGAAATGGGCGCGCTGCAGGAGCGCATCACTACCACCAAGAAGGGCTCGATTACCTCGGTGCAGGCCATTTATGTGCCCGCCGACGATCTCACCGATCCGGCCCCGGCTACCTCGTTCTCGCATCTGGATGCTACCACGGTTCTCAACCGCCAGATTGCCGAGCTGGGCATTTATCCCGCCGTCGATCCGCTCGACTCCACCTCGCGCATCCTTGATCCGCGCATCGTTGGCGAAAAGCACTACAAGGTCGCCCGTGACGTGCAGAAAGTTCTACAGACCTATAAGTCGCTGCAGGACATCATCGCCATTCTCGGCATGGACGAGCTGTCGGAGGACGACAAGCTGGTGGTGTCCCGCGCCCGCAAGATCCAGCGCTTCCTCTCTCAGCCGTTCCATGTGGCCGAAGT
>CAYSDE010000032.1:0-15912 GCA_964429685.1 uncultured Pseudobdellovibrionaceae bacterium | reverse complement strand
GGCCGCTTCATGCAGCGGCGTGTTTCCAGAAGAATTCTTCGCATTAACGTCGGCCCCGCTTTCGAGGAGCAAGGCGGCGATGCCGGAGAGGCCATCATGAGCCGCTACTAGATGCAGCGCCGTTTCTCCATCGGCATTCCTAGCGCCAGTATCAGCGCCAGCAGCAAGCGCCACTCCGATCTGGACTGAACTTCCTTTTTCTGCACCGTCTAACAAAAACTTATTGGGGTTGTGCCCGAAGTGTAGCAAATAGTCTCTGGCATCAATACCAGCCGCCAGAGCTAATCTTAAATAGAGTGAATTTTCACATTCTAGAGCTTTTGTTAAAAGCTTACAGGGCGTGGTGTCGAATAATTGCAGAGCGCTGCGGAGGAGTTGCGTTTTAGCTGTCTGGGCCATGGAAAATTCCTTTCATCTGTTTTAAAGTTGTGAGCGGGGTTAACCGCTGCTTAAAGTTTCTTAGCCTCCCAACTATATTAAAGGGCGTCAACCAACGCAACATGAAAGTCTGGTTAACAGGCCTTGGTATGGTTAAGAAGAATTTTATTTACAGCAAGGGACATGGAAAAAGAAAACCGTCAGGACAGGGGTGAAACCGTCCTGACGTTTAACGCTATCGCGCAAGCAGGAAAAGCTTTCTTGCGGTTCTTTAACCCATTGCCAACACAGTCTTGCGGCTGATGGGGGCTCGTTTGGCTGTTAGACTGGAAGGCCCAGTAGCGCCCTGTGCATTCGCAGCAGGAGCAGATGCCCCGAAAGTTTCTGAGGGACCATTGCCCTGCTGGGCAGCGCGTTTTTCGATCTCCGCCTGGATCAATTTAGCAACACCGTCAAAGCCCTCATCTTTTGCCCGCTGCAGTGGTGTCTCACCAGCCTCGTTCCGAGCGTTCACATTGGCGCCGTTATCGATAAGCAGTTTGGTAATTTCGTTGCGACCGTATCTGGCCGCCCAATGCAGTGGGGACTCTTTCCGATTTTCAGAGTTCACATTGGCACCGTTATCGACAAGCAGTCGTGCAAGCTCGGTGTGACCCCCTTCGATCGCCTCATACAGTGGCGTCAGACCATAGGTATTCCTAGCGTTCACATTGGCGCCGTTACTGATAAGCAGTTGTGCAAGCCCCTGAACATTTTCTTTAGCAGCCGCATGCAATGGCGTATTATCATATCTGTCCCCAGCGTTTACATCAGCGCTGTTATTGATAAGCAGTTTGGCAGCGTCGTAGTGATTGCAGTTGACCGCCTCATGCAGTGGCCTCTGGCCATAGCTGCCCCGAGCATTCACATCAGCACTGTTACTGATAAACAGCTTGACAAGGTCGGGGTCACCGTTCTTGGCCGCCCAATGCAGGGGCGAATTTCTCTCGCGATAGTGCTCAGCTCCAACCTTAGCGCCTGTAGCTAACGCCAGTTTGGTTCTGAACATGCTCCCCTTCCGTGCGGCATGTAACAGAAACTCATTCGGCTTGTCGAGAACGGGGCATCCCTCAAGAATATTACCGAAAGCGTGCAACGGAGATGCCAGTAGGTACAGCAAACGCGAATTTTTTTCAGTCGTCTCGGTCATAGAAATCCCTTTCGTATCTGTTTGTTTTAAATACACAACAAACCATTTACAATGGACGTTAATCTTTTTTAAGGTTTGCCGCACGCTCAATATAACTGAATTGGGGGAGCCAGCACAATATGAAAGTCTGGTTAACCGACCTTGGTATGGTTAAGAAGAATTTTATTTACAGCGAGGGACATGGAAAAAGAAAACCGTCAGGACACCCGCGCCTGTGCACAAAAACCAGGCACTTTGTACGCCGCCAGAAGGCTCTCTTTTTCGACTTCTTCCTCCATGCCTGAAATCCGCCACGTTTCCAAGCATGGAAAAACGCGGAAAATGCCTCAATTCCAAGTACTTCATTCGCTCAGGCCTCGGTTTTTACCCATCAATCCGCCCGAAGAGCCCTTATTGCAAACGCACCGGCTGATATGGGCTATCGAGCGAGAAAGCGGGAATGGCGACGTTAAACGCCTCGCCCTGATCGTTTTCCATCTCGTAGCTGCCTGACATGATGCCGGAGGGAGTCGGCAAGGGGGCGCCGCTGGTGTATTCAAACACCTCGCCGGGAACAAGGCGGGGCTGCTCGCCTACCACCCCGGCCCCGCGCACTTCCTGCACCTGCCCGCGGGAGTCTGTAATTTTCCAGTAGCGATGGCGCAAAGTTATGGCCTCACTGCCCCGGTTCTCAATCCGCACATGATAGGCCCAGACGAAGCGCGCATGATCGGGCTGCGATTGCTCGTCGAGGTAAACGGGATCCACCGTGACGGTGATATTGCGGGTTGTTGAAGCGTACATGCGATTAATATAGGCCATCTGCGGGTTATCTGCAACGACGCAGCTGTGCCGAGACATTTTGTCCGGGTGATTAACATTGACTTCGCCCTGGTAAATTCGTTACAGAACAGACACAAGAAATTTGAATTTGGCCTTAAGGAACTGCCATGACATGCCATGTGACATGCCTTGACGACGAACCCGTGCGCTATGCTTTTGCGCTGATGCCCATGAACCCTGACGAGGATTCCGTGGCCATATTCTCGCACCTGCCGCTACTCACGTTTCGTGCTGACCCGACCGCACTGAAAAAAATATGGGACATGGTCAGCCGGGTCGTTACTTCGCAGCATAGTCTGGAACTCGGCGATTCTCAGATTGTTCTTAATGTCCCTGCCGTTGCTGTCACCAACACTGACTCACTCCGCCACCTGCCGGGTACCATCGCTGCCTGCCTCACACAAGCCCCGGACGCTGCGGATACGACCCCCCTTGAGTATTTAAGTCTGTTGTTTTCTAATAAGTCTGCCTCGCAGCTGACAGCGCAGCTGGTCATAGGCGAATCAACACCGTCCGGCGTTCTTCGTCGCGTCCTCCACCGCGCTGCTGCGGTTCTTTCCTGAAGAGCTGTCTACTACACTCGACCTTAGTCATTCCCGGCGCAAGTCGGAAGGAAGTTGTTTTGAAAAGGTAGTCGCCAGAAGTTTAAAGCGGAAGAAATATTCCGTGCCGGGCTGCGACCCGGAAAACGCCATTCGGGCTGAGATTAGCGCTTTCGGCCTCCTGCCAACTTCGGTCAGATGGATGAAGAACTTCCATTTTCCCGCGCTGCAGCTTGGCCATGATGTGAACCGCTGGGTCAATCGGCACGATGGATTTCCGGGTTATGTCCGAAGGTATCCGTATTCCCCAGAATAAGGTGAAGTGCCCGTCCTGAATCAGGTAGTGGCCGAAACGCCCGGTTTTTCTGGCTGTCACCTGATAGAAAGTGGGGGATGGCCTGTCCCTATCGTTCGAGAGACAGGAGCCGAGAATAATATCTGGGTCAGCAGGGGGAACCGTCGCCAAAGTGGTAAACGTTCCGCGCACACCAGCCGTAGTAACTTTTTCAATCCCGTTCGGAAACTCAATTGAGGGGATATGTTCACGAAGACGGTATTGCTCTGCCATTCTAGTCTGCAGGTCAGACACGGCTTCTGCCACGTGATCGGGCAGCACCACTGCACCACTTTCCGACCAGTGCCGGTAGGGGGAGTAGATCGCCTGAGTAAGAGCATAGTGACCGGAAGCATCACGGATGGCGCGAACCTGATAGAATTCGGGACTCCGATCCGGCCTGGGGTAGTTTACAAACACGCTGCCCTGAACAACAGCATAAGGGTCACGGCGATTAACACCGGTATCAGGCAGAACGGGGCGTGGCTGAACCATGGAACTCTCTCTGAGATAAAAGTCAGACAGAGTCATAGCTCCCCGCTTCCGGCAAAAGCAAGCCGAATCGAAAGTATGTTAATAAACTTGCGGGGGTTTGGGCTATTGTTCTGACGGGGGGTTATGGCCTCTCAGGCTACCGCTGAGGCGTCAAGAAAAGTCTCCACCTGTTTGACCAGATCGCGCAGATGGAAGGGTTTGGTCTGGATGGCGGCCCGGGCCTTGAGATCCCCCAGCTGGCTCATCGCAATGGCGGCAAAGCCGGTGATGAACATGATTTTGGTGTCGGGGGCTTCGTTAAGGGCGTGGCGGGCCAGCGTAATGCCGTCCATACCGGGCATGACAATATCCGACAACAGCAGATCGTAGCCCTTGGTGCCGATGGCAGCGAGGGCTTTTTCCCCGTTCTCACAGGCATAGACCTGATGGCCAGCCCTTTCGAGCGCTACCGTCAGATAGTGACGCAGGGCAGAATCATCTTCGGCAAGAACAATACGGGCCATGGCAGAAATCCTGTTTACAATGAGAGTGTTACAAGCCTGTCCCCTACACTGCCTTAAAATACTTAAAGACATGGAAACGGCGGACCGGATGCGTTATAAGTGGCGGAATTATCAGGAGGTTTAGTCTCATGTCGCCAGTTGCCCCGGTTCCTGCCCCCCGTGATTTTCCGGTTTCGTGGGAAGAGTTGCACCGCCACGCCAAGGCGCTGGCCTGGCGTCTGATCGGGCAGGGGCCCCTCAATGGCCAGTGGCGCGCCGTGATTGGGGTGGCACGGGGCGGGCTGATTCCGGCGACCATCGTCGCCCGCGAAATGGGCGTGCATATCGTCGATACCGTCTGCATCACCCATTATGACGAGTTGGTGGAACTGCCTGAACCCAAGATGGTCAAGATGGTGGCGGGCGATGGTCAGGGCTGCCTCATCATTGATGATCTGGTTGATACCGGCAAAACCTTCGAGGTGGTACGCAAATACCTGCCCAAGGCCCATTACGCCACCATCTATGCCAAACCCGCCGGCAAATCGCAGGTGGACAGCTATGTGATGGAAATCAGTCAGGACACCTGGATCCATTTTCCGTGGGAATCAACCATGCAATATGCCGAGCCTCTTGCCCGCCAGAAAGCCGGTCAATCGTGAACCTTCCCGTTGTCACCGTTCTCGCCGGTCGGGCCAAGCGCGTCCGTCAGGGCCATCCGTGGGTGTATTCCAACGAAGTGCAGATGGACAAGCAGGCCAAGGCGATAGCGCCGGGGGCGCTGGTGCGTCTGAAAACCGAAAATGGCGAAAGCCTTGGCGTGGCCGGGTTCAACCCACATACGCTGATCGCCGCCCGTCGATTTGATCCGGATGAAAACGCGGTGATTGACCGGCACTGGTTCGTACGCAAATTCTCGGCGGCGCTGGCGCTGCGTCAGCGTTTTTTCAAGGAACCATTCTTCCGCCTCATCCACGCCGAGGCTGACGGTCTGCCGGGCCTGATTGTCGATCTCTACGGGGATGTGTTGGTGGTGCAGGCCAATACCGCCGTTATGGATACCCTGCTGCCTGAGATTCTGCCCGCACTGCAAACCGTGACCGGCGTTTCTACCATCGTGCATAACCGCGCCGGGGCGGCGGTGATGCAGGAGGGCCTGACGGAAAAATCGGAAGTGCTGGTCGGCAGTTTCACCGGCCCGCTCCGTATTGATGAAAACGGGGCCAGCTTCTTCATCGACCCCATTGGCGGGCAAAAGACCGGCTGGTTCTATGACCAGCGCGACAATCGCGCCTATGCCGCCAAGCTATGCAGCGGCCAGCGGGTGCTGGATGCCTATTGCTATGCCGGAGGTTTTGGCATTCTGGCTGCCACACAGGCCCCGCAGCATGTCACCCTGATTGACCGCTCGGAGACAGCGCTGGCGCTCGCCCGTAATGCAGCAGAAGCCAATGCGGTGACTGAGCGCTGCCACTTCCTCAAGGCTGATGCACTGGACGAGCTTGAGCGTCTCGGTCTTGCCGGTGAAAAATTCGGGGTGGTGATTGCCGATCCGCCCGCCTTCATCAAGAACAAGAAGGATCTGGGGGCCGGGCTCAGGGGCTACCGCAAACTTGCCCGTCTCGCCGCTGCTGTGGTCGCACCGCAGGGCATTCTCTGCCTCGGCTCCTGCAGCTATCATGCCGAACCCGCCGCATGGATGGAAGAAAACGCCCGCGGCATCACCGAAGCCGGTCGCACCGGCCGCATCCTCCGCCTATCCGGCGCCGGTGCCGATCACCCGATCCACCCCTTGCTCCCCGAAAGCGCCTATCTGAAGTTCGAAGTGTTTCAGCTGGACTGATGCGGGAAGACACGGTTCTTTTCCCGGACAAACTTCAATGCTCAATCGTGCGGTCTTTGGCCTTGAAGAAGGTGCGGGCGTGGGCGAGAATCTGGCCGTCGGTGGGATGATCGGCACTTTCAACGCCGAGAACGGCTTTGGCTACTTCCGGGTCATGATCCTTGAGATGCTTGACCAGTTCGGTTTTGGCTGAACCGGGACCAACCACCAGAATTTCACGCACACCCTTCAGCGCAACGGCGACTTCGTGGTAAAAATGGGGGTCACGCTCCGGATGGGCATGGCCGGGATCCTTGCGATCCTTGTGGTGCGGCTTGCCGATATGGTGCTTGAGGTGGGATTCCTCCGCGCCATCGGGATTGAACTGGATGATTTTGGCTTCAGTGTGGTCGAGCCAGACAACAGCATGGGCATGGGTCACGATATTTTTCTCCTTGAACGGCTCTTACTTTGCGCCTGTCGCAGAAAAGTGCAAGCCCCTCTTGCACTTATTGGCAACGTGACCGACAGTAGCGCGGTCATGTTCCTTCGTCTCCTGCTTCCCCTGCTGCTGTTCTGTGCGCCGGCTCTGGCCGCAGATACCCCGCACCCCCAACCTGCCATCAGCATGGTGGGGACGCCGCGTTATGGCCCCGGTTTTACCCAACTGGAGTACGTCAATCCGGGGGCCCCGCAGGGAGGCACCCTGCATCTGGCGGTGAGTGGCAGCTTCGATAGCCTTAATCCCTACAGCGTACGGGGCAACCGTGCCACCGGGCTGACCCTGATGGGGGAGAGTCTGATGGGGCGGAGCTGGGACGAGCCGTTTTCGCTCTACGGACTGATTGCCGAAAGCATCACCACGCCGGAAGACCGTTCCTGGGTAGAATTCCAGCTGCGCGCCACCGCGAAATGGAGCGACGGCAGCCCGATTACGGTTGAGGATGTGCTGTTCAGTTTCGAGCGGTTGCGGGATCATGGTCGCCCCAATCACCGCACCTATTACAAGAAAGTCAGTCAGGCCGAAGCCACTGGCCCCCGCTCGGTGCGCTTTACCTTCGATATGAGCCAAGGTGGCGACCGCGAGATGCCGCTGATTATGGGACTGATGCCAATCCTGCAAAAGGCGTGGTGGAGCGGGCGGGACATCGGCGCTCCCGGACTGGATATTCCGGTCTCAAGCGGGCCCTACCGCCTGACCGCCGTCAATCCGGGCCGCCAGTTGACCTATGAAAAGAACCCCGACTATTGGGGGAAAGACCTGCCTTTCAATCGCGGCCAATGGAATTTTGACCGTATCATTTATGACTATTACCGCGACGATGATGTTGCCCTCGAAGCGTTCAAAGCTGGTGCCTATGATCTGCGGCGGGAGATGGATCCGATCAAATGGCTGAACGGCTATACCATTCCCGCGCTGGCCGAGGGGCGGATCATCAAGGCGGAAATTCCCAATGGCCGCACCGAGCCGGTGCGGGGCTTCATCTTCAATACCCGACGGGAGCTTTTTGCTGATCCGCAGGTGCGCGAGGCCCTGACCTATGCGCTGGACTTTGCCTGGATGAACCGGGTGCTGTTCGGCAATGTCTACAAGCGCGCACAAAGCACCTTCCCCAATTCGGAGCTGGCGGCCACCGGGGTGCCGCGAGGGCTGGAGTTGCAGCAGCTGGCTCCCTTCCGTTCCCGTTTGCCTGCCGCCCTGTTTACCACCCCGCTGGCTTTGCCCGATGGGTCAGAAGGAATGCGGCGGAATCTGCGGACGGCGCTGACCCTGCTGAAACAGGCAGGCTGGACGTTGCAGAACGGAGAACTGGTCAAGAACGGCAAAAAATTCGGGTTCGAAATTCTGCTGGTTAGTGCTGATGACGAGAAGGTAGCGCTGGAATTCGCCCGCAGTCTGCAGCGTCTCGGGGTCACCGCGCATGTCCGCACCGTGGACAGCGCACAATATCAGGCCCGGCTGAATGAGTACGGGTTCGACATGACCATCAATTTCTGGTCGTCCACCCTCTCGCCCGGAAACGAGCAGGTCTATTACTGGGGCAGTGCTGCCGCCGACCAGCCCGGTAGCCGCAATTATGCCGGGGTCAAAGACCCGGTGGTTGATGCACTGGCGGAATCAATTGCCAAGGCACAAACCCGACCGGAACTGGTAGCGCGGGCGCGGGCGCTTGACCGGGTGCTGATGTGGGGGCATTACATTATTCCGCTCACCTATCTCGGGCGCGATCTGGTGGCCTATCAGGCCGGTCTGGGCAGACCGGAGACAACACCGGTTTATGGTATTCTGCCCGAACAGACATGGTGGCGGGTGCAATAAGGACAGGGACGGATTGCAGATGTTTGACAAGTTCTCGGAGATATTCTCGACCATTCCCTCAGGACCGGTCGCAGGCTGGGTGGTGCTGCTGATTGCTGGCCTGTTCGAAATTCTCTGGGTCTATGCACTCAAGATGACCAATGGCTACACCCATTTCTGGTGGACGATGGCCACCATTCCACTGGCACTGGTCAGTGCCGGATTGCTGGCCTCGGCCATGCGCGACATTCCGATGGGCACGGCCTATACCGTGTGGACGGGCATGGGGGCGGTTGGAGGGGTGATACTGGGCATTCTCCTCTTTTCGGAGAATGCTTCACCGCTGCGGCTGCTGTGTATCGCCCTGATCGTGCTGGGTGTGTTGGGCCTTAAATTCGGTCAGGGCAACGGGGGATTGTCCTGATGCAGATTGTCCTGCTGTCGCCCCAGCCGCCACCTACAGAAGCGCGCTATCTCTGGAACATGCTGGTTTCTATCCTGCTTGGGTATGTGGCGGCGGTCATTCTTCTGCAGATCAGCCTTCTGAATATACCGCTGCGCCTGCTCTATGAAATCACCGCCCCCTTTGTCGATATTCTGCTGAAGCTGGCCGGGGTGCTGCGGGTTGATAATGCCGTCTATAACGGTGTGCTGACGGTTTTCCTATTTTTTCTGGTCAAGGGGCTGGCCAGTCTGGCTGGTTATACGCGTCTAGTTATGCTCTCGATTGATTATCTGGATACCAGTATTGGCTACATCAAAAGGCGAGTGCATGGGCCGTGGCTGGCCGGATCGGCTTTTCTGCTGCTGCTGGCGGCACTGACCAATCTCTGGCCTCCGCTGATCGTACCAGACCCGTTGACCCGGGTCGTGGTAGACTGCAGCCGGATTCTTTTTGTGGTTGGCGGTTGTGCGGGCTGTCTGGCAACGCTGATGATCGGGCTTGATTTGCGGCAGAGCTGGTTGCGGGGTGGGGCGCGAAATTCCGACGCCCCTAAAACACCGCGTATCCGCAAAAAGCCAGTGTTGCGAGTCATTGAAACTCCAGCCCCGGTAAAACCGGAAACTACTGTCAATCCGGTCTATCTGGCATTGGCGGCAGAACTGGTGCAGGCTTGTGGCCGCACCGGTGCCCCGCCTACGGTTGAGAGACTGACGACAACCCTGGGTATGTTGCAAAAAGCTGCTCGCCTTACCCGCGCCGACACGTCACCCGATGGTGATCTGGCCGGACTTAGCCGTCGTACTCTTGAGCTTTTTACCTCAGGCCAACTGAAAACCCTGCCCGATCTCAAAGCGGCCAAGCGGCTCTATGATCGCAAGGGGGCCGGTGTGCTGAATCCGGTAGCGGCCGAACTGGCCGCCAAGCTTACCTTGAACTGATTGAAGACTTATTCCGTTGCAATGCGACCCAGCAGTTCCAGCAGCAGGCTCTGCTCTTCGCTGCTGAGGCGACTGACGATTTCACGTTCATGCTGGTGAACGCGGGGGATCAACCTGTCCATAACGCTACGACCCAGTTCAGTCAGGCGCAGGGCGTGGGAGCGGCGATCAAAGGGCGAGGGGGTGCGTTTGAGCATCTTTCGCTCTTCAAAACGGTCTACCAGCGCGACCACCGTCGACCGGTCAGCGCGGATGGCCTTGCTGAGGTCTGATTGGCTGAGCCCTTCATTCTCGTAAACCAGCAGCAGGATGCCAAACTCGCTCGGCGTAATGCCTTGATCAGCAACAATGCGTTGGAAGCGTTCGAACACCGCCGACTCGGCGCGGCGCAGATGGGAGCCAATCAGTCCCGGCAACAGCCCATGCTGCAGCTTTGCCCGTCGGCTCAGATGGGCATCAATCGGCTTGTGTACGGTGCTGTCTCCAGACATGTTTCATCCACCTGACTTTATTGTTTTGGTTAACAAAATATCGCCACCAGAGATTTACAGAACGGGTCTTTGCATTATTGCAGCACAGGGAGTTACAAACACGTTAACGCGGGGCATGCACCGTAAGTCATGGAAAGGCAGCAGGCCAGCTCTATTAATGGTCTGGTAATTCTTAAAGAAGCAAGTGTGTTAATTTAGCGCCGACCACTCATCTGGGAGGCGGCGCGGCGACCATTGATGATGTCGCGGATACTGGCCCAACCATCGCTGCGCCCGCCTTTATCGGCGATTCCGGTGGCGAGACGCTCGAACAGCTCCTTGGCATGAGCACGATGAGCCCCATGTCCGGCAATCCAGACCTGAAAGTTTTTGGTGCTGATATGGGGAAGGCTACTCATCAAGCTATCATAAGGTAGGGACTGTTAAGAAACTATGTGGTTCTTCAGGCAGCAGCCTGCCGGACAATCCAGCCGCCCCCCAACACCCGGCTGCCCTGATAGAAGACAGCGGCCTGACCGGGCGCAACGCCATATTGGGGAGTGAGCAGGGTTAACAGCGATTTCTCAATATTCAGCACGGCCTCAACCGGCGCTTGTGCTGACCGCAGTTTGACCTGCAACTCTACGGGGCCGGACACACTCTCGCCCAGCCAGTTGAGGTTGCGAAGGGAAACAACGGTTTCGGCCAGCGCTTCACGCGGGCCAACGATAACGCGGTGCGCGGCAACATCAAGGCGAATGACATACAGGGGGTCTTCAACCCCGCCGATGCCAAGCCCTTTGCGCTGGCCAACAGTGAAGTTGATAACGCCGTCATGGCGGCCCAGCACCCGGCCATCAACATGAACAATCTCGCCCGCTTCCAGCGCACCGGGGCGCAGCTTGGCAACCACGCTGGCATAATTGCCATTGGGTACAAAGCAGATGTCCTGACTGTCGGGCTTGTCGGCAACAATGAGGCCAAAGCGCTCGGCATGGGCGCGCACTTCTTTTTTGCTCTCCAGCCCACCGAGCGGAAAACGCAAAAACTCCAGCTGCTCTTTGGTAGTGCTGAACAGGAAATAGGTCTGGTCGCGGCTGGCATCGGCAGCGCGATGCAACTCGGCTCCGTGCGCGCCCGTCATCCGCTGCACATAATGACCGGTGGCCAGACAATCGGCACCCAGTTCCCGCGCCACCTTGACCAGATCGCGGAACTTGACGGTCTGGTTGCAAAGGACGCAGGGAATGGGAGTTTCACCGGCCAGATAAGCATCCGCAAACGGCTCGATCACGTTTTCGCGGAACAGGGTTTCATAATCAAGAACGTAATGCGGAATGCCGATTCTGGCTGCCACCTGCCGCGCATCGTGAATGTCCTGTCCCGCACAACAGGCACCCTTCTTGCCAATCGCCTGCCCATGGTCATACAGCTGCAGGGTGATCCCGACCACATCATAGCCCTGCTCTTTCAGCAGCGCCGCCGTAACAGAAGAATCCACCCCACCCGACATCGCCACTACCACGCGGGTTTTATCAGCGGGCTTGGCGAAGCCGAGGGAGTTGCACAGTAAAGTCGTCATGGCGCACAGACTAGCGAGCGCAGCAACAGGTAAGCAAGCAGAAAACGAATGATGGGCATATCTTTCAGCCAGTCGTTCGAACTTGTTCTAACACCTGTTGAAGCAAAGGCGTCGGATCAGAAGCTGGCGCTGTCCAATCGAAACGACTTGGGTGAGTAGCTACTACAACAAAAATTCCGCTTCTATTAGAATAAGCGACACTTTTATATTTACGGTTGTTCTTTTCTACAAACTCCCCGCAGCAATAGTTAGCTCCCACCTGCTTTGATACCCAAGTGCCCGCAAGCTTCCCAAAGCACAAGATTACCCGAACTCCAAGCTGGTCAATCACGTTTCTATGAAACACCCAGCTTTTCTTTGCCTCTTCCCTAAATATAGAAGCACTAAGCTTTTTTTCACTACTTGAACGCATAAAAACAACATTACTGGAGGGTACGTGCCGTGGGTTTAGGTTCAATCGTTTAAGCATATGCAAAACACGGGGCTGTAAGCCATGAGTGCCGGGAAAATGCCCATTCCACGACTCGTCACTATACGCCGACCAGTCAGACGGCTCTTTATTCAAAACCTTTTCAGTATGCCAAGCTACAGTCTCGCTGGCCTGCATAACTGGACAACCACCGGGATTAAGTCCGAGAATATAAAGTTTCGAAGGAGCGCTGAATGCTGCCCTGCCAGAATAAAAAACGGATCCTGACGTTGATAGAACAGATTCAGGTATAAAGTCTGCGAATTTCTTAATCATACTAGCCTCCGTTTGTCGGAACAAGAAAGAGCTTGCAGATAAATAATACCAGCCATGTGCCGAGAGCTATTATGCCAATGGCCCTCTGTGCCCCCTCGTAGTCATGCCCGTGGAAACGCGCACCCAGCTTTGAGCGCGTCTGCGCTCATAAGCCCAGCACTACCCAATCATGATACCCATTTCATGAATGCTATCAGCGAACACCAGACAACAGAAACATCAGAGTTCCTCCAGCGAGTCCCGCGATGATAAAACGACGAATAACTTCTCGCCAACGCGTACCTTTTCTGAGAAATACTTTTCCCAAGATTCCCGCAAGACCTGCGATGGCGTAGACCAGAAATACGGGGGCAAGCACAGGCAATGCAAAGAGTGATAGAAGACCCATTTCCCCAAAACTAGGAGCGGCTGCTGCCGGAAAGGCAAGTACTAAGCCTGATAGTACAAGCCTTATGATCGCAAATTTGTTTACACGGTCCACAATGATTACTTCCTCGCCCCCGGCAGTCGCACGGTCAATCCGTCCAGCTCTTCGCTGACGATGATCTGGCAGCCGAGGCGGGAGGTTTTGGTGAGGCCGAAGGCGAGGTCGAGCATGTCTTCTTCGTCCGGCTTGGCATCGGGCAGCACATCGAACCATTCGGGCTCGACGATGACATGACAGGTTGAACAGGCGAGCGAGCCTTCACAGGCGCCTTCAATCTCGACATTGTTCTGGTGGGCGACTTCGAGCAGGGAGAGGCCGAGCGGCGCCTCAACAGTCTTCGGATTACCGTTGCGCTCTATGAAAGTAATTTTGGGCATCAGTGTTTTTCCTTACGCATGCGGACGGGGCTCATCCCCCTCCCTCCTGCGCGGAGCCGATCGTCTCAGAAGCTGGAACGCCGATCCCGGGCAGAGGCGGCAATATCCTCAAGTTGGGCCAGCCTGGCAAGGATAACTGCAACCTCGGCAAAAGATTGCTGGCGGAAGGCTCCCGACAGCTCCCGGATGCAGGCTTCCACGCCTCGGCCAGCCTGAAAGGCTACCCGGTCAATTTCCGCTGTATCCGTAGCGTTTTTGAGCTGGCCGCGCAGCACATCAAGGTCGTTGCTGTTGGCTTCGGCCAGTACAGTTGCCCCGGCGTCATCGACCAGAGAAAGCAGATACTGGGCGCGAGTCACCGGATCACGCAGCGTATGATAGGCTTCCGTCACGGCAGACATTTGATCGCTGGCCAGCTGCTTCTGGCGCGGGCCTTTGGCCAGCAGACGCTCATTCTGGAAAATCCGCTGCATGGCCTCGAAGCGGCCTTCCAGCTGCTCGCGCTCAATATCAAAGCGGCGGTCAATGCCCATGCGGGTAAAATGGTCGAGGCCACGCGGGGCCTGAATGGTGCCGCATTCATGACAAAAAGCAGCGCGGGCCGACAGATTGCTCTGGCAAACCCAGCACGGGGCGGCCTGTAAAGTCTGAATGCTGGCGCCAATCCGGGGGGAAAGTTCGGTTACGTTTCCATCAATGCGGCTCATGGCGGTATCCGTTCTGCAAACCCAACACGCACCCCTCAATCTGGAGACAGCGATTTGACGTTGCGTAAATCATTAACGCAAAATGCGTTAAGAGGAGTATTATATAGCAGATTTTGCGATTTCTGTCCAGTGTTGCGCAGCTGCCAGAACCTCGGATTCTGAGTTTTTCCAGCCAAAACTGAGTCTTAGGGCAGATTCTACCTCCGGGAGAGGTATCCCCAAGGCGCTCAAAACATGCGATGGTGTGACTTTGCCGCTCGAGCAGGCCGCACCCGAGCTGACCGCATAGCCCGCCAGATCCATGTGCATCAACAGCATCTCAGCCCGCAGACCGGGGCAGACAACGCAGATGGTATTGGCTACCCGGGGAGCCTCGGCCCCAACAATGCGGGCGGCGGGGTGGCGCATCAGGATGGCTTCGGCATGGTCACGCCAGCTGGCCCGCGCCAGATAAGTAGGCAACTCGCTAACAGCCAGTTCAACCGCCGCACCGAACCCGGCAATAGCTGCCACATTCTCGGTGCCAGCGCGGCGACTCCGCTCCTGCCCGCCACCCACCAGTTGTGCGGCAAGCGGCGCGGTTCGCCCGACCACCAGCGCCCCGCTTCCCTGCGGCCCGCCGATCTTGTGGGCGGAAAGGGTCAGATAGTCCGGCTGCACATCCAGCGCAATCCGCCCCAGCGCCTGCACGGCATCGAGATGCAGCAACGCGCCGTATTTCCGGCACAGCGCGAGAAGCGCCGCGACCGGCTGGATAATTCCGGTTTCGTTATTCACCCATTCGACCGAGAGTATTTTTTGATCCGAGGATGGGGCTAGCGCGGCCTCAACCGCAGCCAGATCAAGCAGTCCGGAAGGTAGCACCGGCAACAGGGTGCAAGGCATCTGCTTGCGCACACTGTCGTGACTGGTTGCGCTGACCAGAACCCCGGTTGTGCCACTGCCCCGCAATGCCAGAGCGTTAGCCTCGGTGCCGCCAGAAGTGAAAACGACCTGCTCGGGAGTGGCACCTACGGCAAGGGCAACCTTGCGGCGAGAGTCCTCGACCACGGCCCGGGCCTGCCGCCCGAAACTGTGGATGGAAGAGGGATTTCCCACCTGTTCCAGTGCCGCCAGCACTGCCGCCCGCGCTTCGGGCCGCAGGGGCGTGGTTGCGTTATAATCCAGATAAACCGGCATGCCTCACCTAGTGCAGGGCTCGGGGCGGGACAGGGGCGTCACCCTCATCGTCTCCGTCCTCACTGCTGCCGCGTTTCTGCTTGAGGGTCAGGATTTCTTCGGCGGTGAAGTGATAGGCGCGGGAGCAGAATTCGCAGCGGATTTCTGCCGGGCCCTCGCGGGTAATATCGCCGATGTCTTCCTCCGGTAAAGTACGCAGTACCCCTTCCACCCGCTCCCGCGAGCAGCGGCATTGGTCGGCGATGTCCATCGGGGGATACACCCGCACCTCTTCCTCATGGAAAAGGCGGTAGAGCAGGTCAAGGGGCGACAGCGCCGGGCTGACCAGTTCGTCCGGTGTGGCGGTACTCATCAGCATCATGACACGGCGCCAGTCGTCTTCCTCGTCAATGCCAACCAGTTGGTCGGCCTGTTCGGGCAAGCGCTGCAGCATCAACCCGGCGGCCTGCCAGCCCAGCACCGGATGCTGAAAGGCGCTGACGGTAATAGCGGTGTCAATCTGCTCGGACTGGCGGAAATAATTCTGCACAAAGTCGGACAGCGTCGTGCCGGTCATTTCGACAATGCCCTGATAGCGATCCCGCCCGAGGCCCTGATCCACCGTGAAGGCAATATGGCCACTTCCCAGCAAAGCATGGGCGCTGGGCTTTTTGCCTAAGGTCGCCAGCGCCGCCGGGTC
>CAYSDE010000031.1:0-15917 GCA_964429685.1 uncultured Pseudobdellovibrionaceae bacterium | reverse complement strand
CCTGACAGCTCTGTTCGCCAGAAAAAATGAACCCAAGCCAAAAATATAGCCGCTAGCCCAATAAACATACAGGGCAGATGGTTTTGATAAGATTCTGAATAAGAAACTATGCCCGTCCAAATCACTGGGAAAGCTGTGAAAACAAATAAACAAAGCCAACCGATAAGCATAAGAAGATTTATGTTCCTATTAATTTTTGACACGGAAAAGCTACGGGTTTTGTGCATAAGAATCACCTGAGTTAATCTTTGATTTAACTCATCCTCCAGCATATCCACATGGCCTTCCCAGTTTTCCTGCCAAAACTTTGAGCCGAGCGCGGAAAGAAAACCCGCTAGGGCGAATAGCACTCCTAATATGGCGGGTAAGGATAAACTTAGAGCTTGGGCACTGGACAATAAGAAGAACTTTGAAACTATGCTGAGTATGATGCACAGCGTTGAGCCTGAGCCGTATGATTTTAAATCCGACCCAGATGGAGAATTGGCTTGGCGCAAGCTGGATAATATAGCTGCGCGGCGAGCCGAAGAAAATTACTCAGCCCGCCAGCATGGACTTGCTTGGTGTGGCAGGCATTGTTGCTCAAATTATTGAGCAATTTAAATTTCTTATTGAGGAGAGAAGGATATCTGAGGAGCTTTATGATAATAACAACAAGCCACGGCCAGAAAAATCTGCACAACGTCTCTTTTTCATGACGGCATATGCATATTGCAAGGCCAATAATCTTGACCTAACCCCCGAGGCTGACACTGGGAATGGGCCAGTAGACTTCAAGGTTTCCTCCGGCTTTTCGGGGAGAGTGCTGGTTGAAATCAAGTTATCTACAAACACCAAGCTTATTCCGGGCTACCAGCTACAACTTGCAAAATATGAGAGCGCTGAGGAAACGCTTATCGGTTTTTATCTTGTATTGGATGTTGGAAAGATGGGAAGAAAAGATAAGGTGTTGATTGATGAAAAGAACAAAATTGCTAAAACTGGCACCAAGCCTTCAGAAATTATTTTTGTCGATGGCAGACGTAAGAAATCAGCCAGCAAGCTAACGAGCGGGCGGCTAATATAACGCCTCTAATCCTCAGCCTGCTTTATCGCTGTGTTGAGCTGCACGTTCAGCGCAGCGGCAGTCCGCAAGCAAGTCAGGATTGTCGGGATGCGCTTTTTGCTTTTGACCTGCCCCCCGCAAAACATTCATGGTTTGCGGGCGGGGGGATCAAGCGGCTAGTTTGCGGCGGTCTTCCAAAAGCTGTCGTAGCTTGGTGTCAACTTTATCCAGCACTGTCTGAGGATCTACCCACCAGTCAGTTGACCAGATGCGCAGGATTTCCCAGCCAAGGCCACGTAACACCTGTTCGCGCAGTTTATCACGGTCGCGGGCCGTGGCGCTGCGGTGGTAGGTGGCACCATCACACTCAACACCTGAGAGATAGCGGCCCGGCATATCAGGGTCGACCACAGCGAGGTCAATACGGAAGGCTGAGACGCCAATCTGGGCATGTACCTGCCAGCCCTTGCGGGAAAGAGCTTCGGCCACAGCCACTTCAAACGGACTTTCATGATAGCCGCCGACACCTTTGATGACCTCGCCCAGTGCCTGAGCACCACGGTCAGAAAAATCCAAGAACCACTTGAGGTCGCGCACACCCTCGGCCTTGCTGCGGCTCAGGTCAATATGCTCAGCCTTGATGGATGAGAAGACTTTCAATCCCTGACGAGCACGAGTGATAGCCACATTAAGGCGGCGCTTACCGCCCGGCTTATTAATTGGGCCAAAGTTCATTGAGACGTATTTGGAAACATCGGGACCATAGGTGACGGAGAAGTAAATGATGTCCCGCTCATCGCCCTGTACGCTCTCAAGGTTTTTAACGAAGATACCCTCGTTAAGCTCCTCAGCGAAGAAGGGTTCTATTTCGGGTGATTTCCGGCGCTCATCATCGAGCAGGTCCTCAATCAACTTCTGCTGTTCGGAATTGAGAGTCACAACACCTATAGTGGGATAATCAGTTTTTCCAGACTGATACACGGGACTCTTAAGCATGGCGACAATATCTGCAACAAGCGCCTTTGCTTCCGCCTTATTAGTACGCGCGCCACCCTTTTCATAAACTGCTTCGGGTATGTAGTTGAGGCTGACTGCCCGGTCATCAGTAACGGGTGACGGGAACGTGACGAGACGGCCATCGTAATAGTTATGATTTGAGAACGCGATCAGGCTTTCATGTCGGCTGCGATAATGCCAATCAAGCGACTGCTTCGGAATGCTGGCACCAAGGCATTCATCAAGAATACTCTCGAGGTCTTCCACTTCAATGACCTCATCATCGACCGCAGCACTATCCTTGCGGTCAAAAAAGCTGGTCGGGGGAAGCTGTTTGGGGTCACCCACAATGACGCACTGCTTACCGCGCGCAATTGCACCGATGGCATCCCAGACAGGGATTTGTGAAGCCTCATCGAAGATAACGACATCGAACAATGAAGTATCAGGTGGCAGATACTGTGCAACGGACAGAGGGCTCATAAGCAGGCACGGAACAAGCTTTGTCATCGCAGTTGGCAACCGGCTGATAAGTTGCCTGAGCGGGATATGAGCCTTCTTCTTCTCCATCTCGTGGCGAAGAATGCCCCACTCAGAATTGCGCTGTACACTAGCCTGTGAGGGCATATCACTATGGAGTTTAGCGCGTATGTATTCAGTCGTCAGCCTTGACAACTTGTCATCCAAAATGCGGAAGTCGGAAATTTTCTTCTCGTGCTCGGTAGCCACAAAGCAACGCAAAGCCTCGTTACCGTCGATAATATTCTTTATCCACCAGCGGCAGTATGCTGTTTGGAATGCACGCTCACAGTCATTGGGACTGATTTTCTTCTGCTCCAGCGCCTCTACCAGAGGTGCAAGACCGACATTGCTTGCCTCCTGCCGGACTTTCTGCCACGCGCACCATGCGCGGATACGAGGCTGCAAGGTCAACATCTTTTCGCAGTAACCCGAAAATTTTGATGGAGTATCCAGTGCCAAAGCACTCAATTTCTGCTGGTTGCTGCCCGCTGCATCAAGGAAGGCCGCTTCAGCCGCCTCATACTTCGTCGCAGCAGACAGCAGATTTGTAGCCGCATTACTTATTGTTGCACCTGATGAAAGTAGGGGGTTGCCATCGCCTAAAGCCCGTTCAATAGCAGCCCGCCAGCGAGTGACTGCATCCATATCACTGGCTACTTTCGCCAATGCTGGCTGCAACTCGCTATTAAATGATAGCGCCGCCAAAAGCTGAGGGAAATCAGTTTGAAGTCCCTGCCATAGGCCATGTGTCGCTTCGGTTAAATCCTTGTAGGTATCAATTTCTGTCGTCAGCCGCTTAAGCTCAATAAGCTTGGGTATGTCTGTAGCAAAGCTGGGCTTTGCTCTCGGGTCGGACATAACAGTGCGTAGCTTCTTCCTTATCTTAGCCTGAGTTAGGCCTTTTTTAAGGAACCACTGCGTATCACTCTCCACCCATGACTGATGCAGAGCATCGAGGTCGAGCTGCAATGCCTCAGGTTTATATATAGTTGAAAGAGAGGCCTGTACGTCCTTATGTTCCTTGCTGATAGCAACGCCCTTGCCAAAGCGCTGGGCCATCCGGCTGATAGATGGACTCATGACAAAACGCCAATCATACCCTGCGGCCTTTGGCAGTACGCGTGCCAGTTCGGCAAGTCCATTACGAATGGCTAATGTCAGCACAGGCGTATCCATACCCACTGACCTACAGAACTGGCTCGCTGCGACGTCAATTTCCTGTGCTACCGGAATGATAGATCGCCCATTGGAAACAAGTCGCTCCTGCCATAAGGTTGACCACTCCGCACTCTCGAGAAGAGCGAAATTAATCTCTGCACCCTGAGCTATCGTTTCTAGTGCATTCAGGCCAAGTCGTTGGGCTAGCTGCCGCATGTCATCCATGTCAGACTGGCTGTGACTATTTACCTGCGACCACGCTAAGCCAATATCAGGAATATCGCCGTTGCTGACGTCAATGCCGATAGCACTGTAAGCGGTCAGGCCATTGCCATATGTTTTGTGCAGGCTAGTGACGAAACTATTAAGTTCGTTACGCAGGCTCTTCAAGCGATTGCAGCTCTTCTCCCACTCTACATGGCTCATCTTGCCATTAGAAGCCCATGACCGTTTCAGGCTTTCAAGCACCTCGGCCTTACGGGCCTTTGCAGAGTGTAGCTCGAGACAGAACTCAGCCAACCCTTGCTCTTTTAATCTGCGATGTACAACATTGAGTGCGGCTATCTTTTCGGAAACAAAAAGCACCGTTTTGCCTGAAGCAAGGCAATGAGAAATCATATTGGCAATTGTCTGGCTTTTGCCGGTACCCGGCGGGCCCTCAAGCACGAAATTCTTACCGCTTGATGCCGCGAGTACGGCTCGCAGCTGAGACGCATCTGATGGTAATGGGCAGAACACGTTCTCCGGCGCGAAATCCTTGTCGAGGCTGCGGTCTTCAGGGAATTCACCGTCTGAAGCCATAAAGGGCTCACGTGGCGTCTCGATGAGGTGCTTGACGATAGGGCTCAACTTAAGCTGCTCGGTACGCTCAACCAAATCTTTCCACATCAGGAATTTGGAGAATGAGAATGTTGAGAGCACGACATCTTCTGTCAGCTCCCAACCACGAATATCTTTCACTGCCGTGATAACAGCCTGCCATATTTTCTTGATGTCCAAGCCGGAATGGTCTTTGGGTAATTCGCCCTCTACTTCTGGGATGGCAAGATGAAAATCCTTACGCAGCATTTCCAGCAGAGTAGGATTGAACTTCGGCTCATCCTCATGAAGAACTAACTTATAGCCAGACTTCACGCTCTTGCGCAGCAGCTTGACGGGAATGAGAATAAGCGGCGCTTTGAGTTTTTTATCCTCTGCCTTATCCTGCCGCCATGACAAAAACCCGAGGGCAAGATGCAGTGTATTTGAGCCTCCCTCTTCCATGTCGGTACGAGCGGTGCGATACAATTCTGTCAGGCGGGTATCCAGCTCAGTATCCTTGAGCGGAACATGAATTTCATTACGGTCGAGCGCGGCAAGCGCATTGGTTTTGGCTGCATCTTCATTATATTTAACTTGATGAAGTTCCGCGTCGCGCGGGTCACTACCCTGCATCAATGCAGGCGATGACATTAGCTTGAACTCAACGCCCGCAGCTAGAATGTCCTCAAGCTTACCTGGGTCTGGTGCGATGAATGCAATCGACCTCTTAACTGCGCGGAAATTCAGCAGGGAATTGCGAAGTGACAGGTCCAGTAGCTTGCGCTGCCAGTGCTCAAGTCGGGTCTGAGGAGTAAGCGGGGCTTCAGTTGCAGACTCAATGACGTCGGCGAAATCTGGTGCAGCCTCAACCAAGGGAGCAATATCTACAGCACCCGCATCATCAGTATCAGCAGAAGTATTGCGTTCAAACACCATATCAGAAAGCGGCCTGATACCTTGCGAGCGAGCCACCTTAACATCGATGGCAAACTCAAACTTGTCTTCTTCTTTCTCGCTAATATGTTCGGCTGCCTTGGCCATAGCCTGCCGCAGACTAGGCTTTGGCGACTTATGCGTGGCCATAGTCGCTTCGAATAAAAGAATTTCACCAAGCTTAACCCGGTTGCGCAACATGGTGATGTCATCAATTAAGACCGTATGAGCTGACTGCTCCTTGAGCCACAGGCCAGGAAAAGCATGGTCTTTGACAAGCACGACAAGCGGGTGCAACCCGCAGTGCTCAAGCGCGGCAGCAAACAACACTGTCAAGTCAAGGCAGGTGGCAAGGCGATTTTCATATATTTGCTTTGGCAGCCGTATCTTCTGGCCACTAACCTCAAAGCTGACCGGCGGCAGGGCATAGCTCAGGTTCATGGATACAATACTATTCCATATGGCACTAGCCAATTGCCACACACGTTCCTTGCTACCGACCGTATAGCCATTCAGGCTGTCATCATGGCCAGAGGCCCTCAGGTTTTCGGACGCAACCCGCAGGATTTTTTCAATGGCACCATCATTAGGCTGAATAAAGCTGCACAACAGCTGCGGAAAATAACCTGCACCGCCCCACTGATTGCGCGCCAGCAGCTCAATAGGCACTTCCTTAATAATATCCCGGCCTGTGGTAGAGACGGAGAAACTGGCTTTGGCTGGCTGCGCCTCGGTGAGTGCATCAAGCATAGCAGGGTCAAGGCCGAAATCCTGATTACTGATAATCTGGCTCTGGCCGGGGCCGAGCGCGGTGAGATGCCATGTTTTTGGCTTGATGAAACCCGGCTCGGTCAGCAGCTTAAGCTCAATGTTTTCGATTGCAGCTTCGGAATTATTACGGATAACGATTTTCTTGAGAAACGGCACGGAATTATGGTGCATCGCCAGCGAGACCTTGCTGGCCATATCAATGATTAAATCAAGGGGCTCATCAATCACCGCCGATTGCTGTTCGCGATATTCCGCCATTATTGTTCTCCTGATGATGCACACCTTATATATAGCAGCGCGAGAATGACGATGCGAAGGGGAAAATCATGCGAATTCATGACCTACTCGGGTACGCTCATGACCATCCCCCCGCAAACTGAGGCAGTTTGAGGTAGAGTCTGCAACCCGAGCGCCCCAGAATGGGGTGATGAGCGGACGATGAAGAATCGACTCACGGAAGAACAGATTATTACGGTGCTGAAGGATCTTGAATCAGAACTGTCAGACCGCACTCCGGCCTAGGCAAGCGCCGTGCTGCGTCAGGCTTGTGGGAGACAAAGCCTGGCGCTTGCTACAACGAGCAGGGCTCAGTAGAATAATGAAAGGACTCTACTGCCTGAGGGGGGCGAACTTGGGGAGTAGGTCACTGGATTCCTAGGAGGAAAAGATGGCATTAAGTCCTGTTCTAATTTCGAACTTTTCCAAGACTGCTCTTAACTCCCAACAGTTCGAAGAGCTTGCACATATAGATCCGGAGAATCCACCTCCGCCCTATGACGAGAACTGGCTTCAAGATCTTATTCACAAGAATCCGGCGCTTGTCCCGGCTAATAAAATCGAAGCTGCCTTTGATAGGCTAATTCCCGTGGCCCGAGAGCTTGCTTTGCCACATGGTTTTCTTGATAACTTTTTTATAACCCCGGATGGGTACCCAGTTCTTGTAGAAGTAAAGTTGATAAAAAATCAGGAAGCACGCCGTAAGGTTATTGCTCAGATACTGGAATATGCGAATGATTTTTCGCGCCTGAGCTATGAGGATTTAAACCAGAGACTTCGTTCTATCCTTTCAAAGGAAGAGGCGTTCGGGGATAATCCACTTTATGAAATTGTGTCTCGAAGCGCCTCGGGGTGCTTAGGTGAGGCTGAATTTGTTGATAATGTATCTCGCCACATGCGCGAAGGGCGCTTTCTGCTGTTGATATACCCCGTTCAGTTGAGAACCCGAAAATCGAGGGGATTGATGATGCGGAAGTTGTCGGAGACGGTATCGCAGAAATTTGCCCATTTTCTGGGGACATCTTCGCGCAGGAAGGTGAGGAAGGCGGCGGCAAACTCCTTGAATGTCGCGTAGCACTTGTTGTGGGTCACATGCTTGTGCGCCAAGCCCCATAATCGTTCAATCGGGTCAAGATGAGGGCAATACGGCGGCAGAAAGTGCAACTTTATTCGACAATCCGGGCGGTTCAGCCACGCCTGTACCAGCTTGGCGTGATGATACCGCGCGTTGTCGAGATAAACGTGGATCATTTTCTTCTGCGGATACAGCATCTCCAGCGCCGACAGCAGCGCAATCGTGCTGTTCGCATCCACCGTGTCCACCTCGATCATGCGGGTGTTGCCCGTCTCCAGATCAACCGCGCCATGAATGTTCAGCCGTTGCCGACCACTCGTTTGTTCAATCGCCACGCGGGTTTCTTTCAACACCCAGCACCCCGCCGGACGCGCCGCATGGGTCGGATGCACCGCATCCGCAAACACCACCGTCTCATCTGCGGGAAGCTGATTCATCTGCGCCTCATAGTCCTTGATGAAAGCTTCCTGTGCCGCCACATCCAGCTTGCGCGGCACCACTTCGGGCTTGCGATGCTCAAAGCCTAGACGTCGCATCAGTGCAATCAGGCCCGACCGGCCCGCATAAGAAACATCACAGTTCGCCTCAATCCACGCCCCAATCTCGCGGGTCGAGCGCGGCGACACTGCATCTGCCCATGCCGAAAGTTTTTCCTGTTGTTCCGCGCTCAAACGGCAGTCTCGGCCATTGTTCAGCCACGGCAGCTCCATCAACCCGTCTATCCCGTCGCGCTCATACAGCTTGAACCACGTCCGAACCGTGTCGTCGTCGATCATCAGGGCCGCTGATACCTGCTCGCAGCTCCAGCCGTTATCCAGCAAAACCAGCGCATTCGCGCGGCGGCCAAGGCTATGCAGCGCCGATCCATCCCGCGCCAGCTCGATCAAGTCCTGCCGACTCTCGGCATCCAGAAAGTCACCACGTATCATGTCCGATACTTGAATCCTTCTCCCTCTATACGTCAATAGCCTCTCTTCGCGTCGTCAATGAGTCGGGGTATACTTGGGGACTGTATCAACGCGGATATGGCCACTCTGGCCAAGCTTGTAGATCAGCATCATACGCTCCGCTATACGCTTGGCATTGTTCAGATCAGACTCTTTAGGGTAACGCATGCGAGTGATTCACTTCTATTGGCAGTTCCTGACGTGCTGGCCCAGACAGTCCGCATTGAAAGGCATGTAACTGTTGTGAACTCCACTCCGCTTGCTACTGTTCCTGAGAATGCTTCCCGATCTGAGAAACAGGAAGAAAGCTCCATTACCCGCGACGAGTTTTTTGCGGCTCTAGAGACTAATTCAAGAGATGGTGCCGCATGGCTTCGGGAATTTCTCCGAAATATTCAGGATCTTCCAATTGATCAGCAGTTCGGAAAAAACAGCCTGATGTTGAAGGCAGCTATTGGAAGGTATCCGACGGTTCTGTACATCACGCCAGTTAGTGTTTCGTGTTGGGCAGTGGGGCAGCCGCAGTACGTAAACAATCCTGAGATTGGTGTTGCAGTTAAGAGTTACCTAGACAGGGTGGCGAGTGTTGTGGCAGGGGAAGTAAAAGCTTTTCCAGCTGGCGGGCTAGATGTGCGGATTGGTGATAAAGCCCCCCCGATAGGAGCCTTTCTAACCCCTGACAGCAGTATGAAGCTAAAGGCCGCAATAAGTGACCTAATTCACGATCTGACAGTTTCAGAAAGTAACGCGGCGTAATTCTGGGTAGGAATGTGTGCCTAATGAGGCGGCAGTGGGAGAAAAGTTCGCTGTAGAGTGCTCTGTAACTGGTGCTTTGGAGATCTAAGATGATCAGAAAGATGCAGATTGCCTTAATGTTGGGCATAGGGCTGGGACTGGCACGGGCCGCACAGGCTGAGCAGCCCACAGCAATTACCTATTCAATCGTTCAGCTTGAAAAGGGTAACGTGCAGTTTGATCTGATACCCGAAGATCTGGATGAGACCGGCAAGCCAGAGAATTGGCTTCACGTGAACGACGCTGGCAAACTCACCTGCGATGCGGATATCAGTAAGGTGGTGATTGCGGGGGCGGCTCCTAGTATCGACCGGATTAACCGCACTGTCCGCGACCTCGCCGAACAGGCTCGCTGCACCCACGATCAAGACATTGCGGCCTTTGAACCCAGAGTTAACTACATTAGCACTGATGTAGTCAGCATCTCGGTTGCAGAAACGAGCTATGGTAAGGGCGCAAATGGTAGCTGCCATACTCACTATGAGCATCTCAACTTCGACCTTATCCGGGGGGCACAATACCGGTTGCCTGACATCCTGCGTTCGGATGCCTTTCCAAAAATCCGGCAGGATATTCTGGCCGCCTTCCGGAATGATCCGGACATGAACCAAGAGCCCCTTGCCAGCCTGCTTGATCATGAATTTTGGTCGATGGGGTTCTTTGTTAAGGATCACAAGTTGTATGTTGATTTGGGCAGCTATCTGAAGAGCTGCGCAGACGGACCGTTCTTTCCTGTGGAGATCAATTCCACTTACATTGATACCGAGCGAGCGCCGCCGTGGCTTGAGTCAGCACTGAACATCACCTTTCCGCGTCCGAGCTGGGAGTAAGAAAACCATGTGGGGTGCAGTGATTGGTGACATTGTTGGTTCCATCTATGAATGGGACAACGTCAAGACAAAGGACTTCGGCCCCTTATTCCAGCCCGGGTCATTTTTTACCGACGATACGGTCTGTACCGTTGCTGTTGCTGATATCCTCCTAAATGGAAAAGATCCTGCGACGGTTATGCGCGCATGGTGCCGCCAGCATCCCGATGCGGGGTATGGTGGTAATTTCAAAGACTGGGTATATGATGCTGACATGGGCCCCTACAATAGCTGGGGGAACGGTTCGGCCATGAGGATTAGCCCTGCCGCATTACTGGCTGACAGCCGGGAGCAGATGCTGGAGAACGCCCGCCGCGTCACAGCTATCACGCACAACCACCCTGAGGGGCTCAAGGGGGCCTTGGCGACGGTTGATGCCATTTATGCACTGCGGCGCGGTGCTGCTCCCGCCGAAGTTCGCAGCTTTATTGAACTGGAATACGACTATCCCCTCAACCGCACCGTCGACATGATCCGCCCGGATTACGACTTTGATGTGAGCTGCCAAGGCTCGGTGCCTGAGGCCATCATCTGCGCGCTTGAGGCAACTGACTTTGAAGATGCCATCCGCAACGCCGTTTCTCTGGGCGGCGACAGCGACACTATCGCCTGCATCGCCGGTGCGATTGCCGAAGCCCGGTTTGGTGTGCCTCAGGCCTTTGTTGTCGAGGCAGAAGGGCGTATGGACAGCGACATGCGGACTGTTCTGGCGGCACTCTATAAGTCGGTTGTGTGAATCCGCCCTGCATACTCGCTTTCCCGGAAGGTGGCATCCGAGATTTGACGCAGGTGCGAGAGGTGGCTCTCAAGGTCGCCCACATGCCCCCAGTGCACCTTGTCGGGGCTGACTTCGAAGTGGTCTGCGCTAAGCTGCTGTAGCCGGGAGAGCAGCGCGTCGATGTCGGCCTTCTTCTGCATAATCCTGACCTCTCCCGTTCGCGGGTTCACGTGAATGTCTTTCGGGTGAGGGAGCGGAACGGCGATTGAAAGGCCGCGCTGCTTCGCGTCCTCAATCGCTTGGCTGCGCAGACCGAGTCCAGCAAGGGGTATATCTGGGAGCTGGAAAACCGGAACACGCGCAAGCCCTCCGGCGAAAAGCTTCTCAAGATTGCCGAAGTTCTGGGTGTAACTTCTGATTTTTTGCTGGATGACGGTAAGGACAGTCCGGATGATACAGTGCTAAAATCAGCCTTCTTCCGTAAATTCGAGAAACTGAAAGAGGCTGATCAGAAGCGAATTATGTCGATAATTGAGGGGTGGTCGGAGAGTCAAAAATGAAACTCCCGCACAGTCCCATCGGTTGGTCTATTCGCATTACAGAATTCTTGCAGGCCTTTGAAAAGGCGACTGGCCAGTCCATGTATCCGGTCCGAGTCCAGGATATTGCCATGGAGATCTCACAAAACATTTTCCCCGATGCCCCGCTAACCCGAATAACGGGGGATGCCCTTGGAGATCGGTTTGAAGGCATGCTTGCGCGTGCGCCGGGTACCGCCAATGAGTGGGGAATCATCTACAACACAGCAATCAAATCTCCCGGCCGGATCAATTTTACGCTGGCGCACGAGTTTGGGCACTACCTATTGCACCGAGCTGAGCTGGAAAATGGCCAGATCAACTGTAGCCGTCAGAATATGCTCGACTGGGACTCGGAATACGGACGGCGTGAGGCAGAGGCCAACGAGTTTGCTTCCTACCTACTCATGCCGCGCAACACATTTGAACCAATGATCGGCAAGCAAAAAATATCCCTGCATCTTATGCAGGAGGTTGCGGATCGCTTTAATGTTTCTCTGACGGCAGCGCTGCTGAAGTGGCTCCAGCTCACTTCTCAAAGAGCAATGCTGATTATCGGCGACAATGGTTTTGTTAAATGGGCCCGGTCAAGCGATACGCTTTTCAAATCCGGCGTCTATCTCCAGCCCAAGAAGGAACTTATTGAACTGCCGCAGCAGTCACTGGCAATGAGTCGCGACGCTACGATTGATGCCAAGATCGGTATCACGCACAAGCCTGGCACATGGCCACACTTCAGGGAAAGCGTGCACGAGATGACCATGCACGCAGACACCTATGAAAGCACTATCTCGTTGCTGCTGTTTCCCGATGATCCGCCTCAACGCTGGCGGGAGCCAGATGAAGAGCCACAGCTGATGGATACGTATGACAAGTTTTTACACGAGTAGCTCATACACGATACACCCGACCGCGCCCATCCTCACGCTGTGATTCAAGATTCAGCCCCAGCTTGCGCTTAACCATCTTCCATATTCACGGCCTTCTGCTGGAGACTCTGATGTAAAGCTCTCATGAATACAAAATGACCAAGTCTAAATCAGTCATTACAATCAATCCGATGGTTATGTCCCCCAATGAATTCAATCAAATCCTTACGAATGCATGCGTCACGTTCCTCTACAGCCTGCTTGATCTGCATAAGTTGCGCCTCATCTGGCTTCGTCATTACAGGACTTAGCAAGAGTGCAGCCTCCCATTCGTCTATAGGCTTTTCACCACTTTTGAACTCGTGAACCTGTTCAAGAAAGTGCCTCATTGATTTATCACTTTTGGAAATATTGAAGGACTTTTCCAAAAGAGCGCAGTTTCCCAACAAGTTAATGAATGCTATCGCGTCCTCGCGCGTATCAAAACCATCTGGTGCAATCAGGTCCCGCCCCTCATCAGTACCAACAAAGGCGCACTTCTTTGCATCAATTATTTGTTCGACTGCGTTTTTCCACCAGGCATCTGCAACTGTATGGTCCACTTCAGGTTTTTTGGTTGTTTTACGGCCTGTCCGCAATTGAATAGAAGAATTTCTCCATCTGGCATCCTCTAGCCGATGCCATACCCATAAGAAGGAGTAGTAGCTATGAACACGGCGACGATCTCGTGCGATCACGTTATTAACCTGTTCAATGGCCTTGGTTGAAATCCGCCCCATCATCTGATTGATGCTTTCATCCACAACGGAAATAAACGTATCTGCCTGTGTGGTATTGAGCGTATGGAAAAAAGCGTTCAGTTCGGTTGCAAAATTCTGAAAATTAACCACAGCACCATCGCCCCATACATTGGCCCACTGGGACCCAAATATCCAACGGTCTAAAAATTGCTTGGCCCGCTGATTTAGTTGCTTTTCAAGCGCATCTCGCCCAGTCACAGAAAGGCTGGTGGCTACCTTTTCAAGTCGGTCGAACGCCAGACGATACCAAGCAAAGTAAACGATGATTGCGTTAAACGAGCCTTGGTTTTCGAGCAGTTTCCTCTCTTCAATCAAATCTGCACAGCTTTCAACTCGCTGCCGCAATTTTTTCCAAGCGGTAGCAACAAATGCTGCCATTGTTCGAACAATCTCACCCTTAAGTAAGTCTTTTGAGTCTAGAAGATTTCCATCACGGCATTCGACGGCCCACAGAAATGAGATAAGACGAACAATCTCATCCGTCTCAAGTCGAAAGCCGCGGTCGCTAAGGGCCGATCTCAGATCTTCAAGACATTGCCCTGCAGGAATATTGTCAGTCTGCTCAGATAGCCAGCCTACCTTAAGCCAAGCAAGAGTGATTTCCTCACGAGTCAAAGTGCGTCCGGCTGTATTCAGTCGAGTGAATATATTGACGATCGCGTCACTGTAGTCATCCTTACTCCACTGCGGAGTTAACTCAAAGGATTCTATCTGTAGCGCATGAACAAAGCTGTTATTTTTAACATTTTCAACAACTTTCATAAACTCCGCAAGTGGGTCTACAAGGTCCCTGTAATCAGAGTCACTTATACCATGTTCTTTAAGTATGGGTTCAAGTAGCTTTTTGTATTCACGCTCAGAAAGATCTTTTTGCACCAGATCCCAAAATCGGGAGAGACGAATAAATTGACCGGGTCTATTTTTTGAAGAGTCTAGTGGTTCTACATAGGTAGCAGGGCGCGGGCCAGAGGACTTTCCGTCGGTCAAGTCGAGAACTGCCCACTCTAGAATTTTGCCTGCCTCAATCTTGCGAACCGTATCATTTTTTGCTTTCAGTTCAGTTTTGAACTTCTTAAGGTCGACACACATTGACGCCTTGGACCAGTGACTGGAAGTCTTGGCTCTGCGATCTTGTAGATCCCAAGCCCACTCAGAGTCCAGCAATCGAAATCCCCATTGATCGCCACCCAATGCAAGGATCAGACTCTGAATACGCTGCTGTCCATCTAAGACCATCTGGTAGGTGGCGGGGTGGCCTAAGGGTGAGCTTTGGGTGCCTTTGTCGTTTCCTGTCCTGTCTACAACTTGCCAGAATGGGCGGTGTGGTATTCCCTCATTGGCGTCGAAACAATCCGGTTTAACTTCCCACAATAGCAGTGAGCCAAATGGCCATCCCCGAAATAGGGAATCAACGAGCATCGTTACCTGCCGAGGGCTCCATACATAGGGGCGCTGTAAGTCAGGAATAACATAGGTCGCATTGACAGTTGCCCTTTGGATTATATCGGCCAGGGGAACGCGCTTTGAATCATACTTGATACTCATCTTGTGGCCTTCTTAGTCAGATCAAGGGCATTAATGACATAGCCTTAGAAGATAATAGTGTCTCTAGAGAATTGTAGATAGCATTTTAATCACATAATCCTGTCATTTGGAGGCCCCTATCTGTACCGGACATGCCCGGATGGCACGCCCGGCCGGTAGGAGTTTTGGCCTCCGACCTGGTGGGCTGTGAACGGGTTCGCCGCCATTCCCACCACCATGCTTGATCCGCCCCAGCGTGCGGCTTCTCCCATGGCCCCGGCGCTTATGGGTCCCGGTCCCCGATACGGCGCTCAAGGCTCTGGGCCGAGCAGCCAGAACTGTCAGGCAGCTGATTTGCCACCTAGCGATGTCATCTCACTGATCGCCTGAAACTGTTTCAGATATTCCGGATAGTGCTGGGCTAAATAACGAACCACCCGCGCATTGCCGATGAGGGTGCTGATATACCCTCTGGCGATGGTCAGATTGAAAATGTCGGATCCGTAATTGTCCTCAATCAAATTGTATTGCCGCTGCACATTGGCAAGTTCACTCTCCATGCGCGCCATCCGCTCATCATCGAGGCCTTTGATCTTCTTTGGTTTAGCCGGATCAAGCAGCTGATCCTGTGGTGTGGCAGCAAGCAGGGCGCTGGTGTATGAGCTGTGATAGATCCCAGCGTCATTCATAAGAATAGCAACCTCAACTTGCCGCACGGGCTTCATGCGCCGCAGGAGCGGGAATGTCTTGGTAGGCACCATTTTGTCTTTGAGCAGATCAAGGGCTTCCGGACAGATTCCCTCAAGCAGGTTCTTTTTCTTGGTAATGCTTGCTGGTTCGATATTTAACACCTGCGCAATGCGTGCAATTGGCACGCCGCGCTCGATCGCCTTGAGCAGCATCCGGTGTTCCTGCACGGGCGACAGGCGACTGATATGCTTGTTATAGGTAAAGGCCTCATCATCTGTTGAAACCAGACAGACAATTTCCGGAAGGCCAAGCTGCTTGGCGGCTTCCAGCCGCAGATGGCCGTCAAGCAGCAGATACCGTCCGGATTTACCCTTGTCGAGCGCAACCATGGGCGGCTCAATAATGCCGATCTCCCGGATCGAGGCGACGATCTGCTTGAATTTCTCGGAAATCATCAGCCCCGCAGGCAGCTTCTTGAGCGGGATGATCCGATCAAGCGGCAAGGTAATGGTATCTCCATCAAATCCCAGCCGGATCTGTGTATTGTTGG
>CAYSDE010000030.1:0-15997 GCA_964429685.1 uncultured Pseudobdellovibrionaceae bacterium | reverse complement strand
GCGACAAAATCCGCTCCGCCTATAACCGCGCAGAGTATCTGCTGGAGCGCAAGAAGATGATGCAGGACTATGCCGATATTCTGGACGCCATGCGGGAAAGTGACGGGCGAAATGTTACCCTTATAAAATGGGAACCAAAGGGGCGTAAGCATGGTGCGAAGTAAGCCAAGTGGCAAAAAGGGTTTTTCATCACGCAAGACAATCACTTCTGACTTATTTGGCGGATGGCGTTATGAGTTGTCCGACGAACAGCTACGCGCTATTGCGGAAGCGGGCAGGATAGAGCCAACTTGGGAGTTGAGGCAGCACCTTGAAGGAGGAATAGGACTCTTTCTAGGTATGCAACAAACCTATGCGGAAGCACCAAGAAAAGATGAGGTGATGCTCCACCTGAAGAAACTTAAGGATTGCATTGAAGTTTTGTTAGCCTTCGCAAAGGCGGAAAGCCCCCTAAATCAAGCAATCCGTCACCGCACCATGAAGGCGTTTCTTGGCGATAAACGCCCACTGGGAGATTACGTCCCTCCCTTTTTTGAGGGACTACCAGAAACCCTTACAACTCTGCACAAGTCTCTGGAACAAACTACTCTCCATGAACAGACAATAGGGCAGGATCGTGGTGGCCCGAACAAGAACAAACCATTTGCTCTTTTGCTGAGACTTATTGCATCTACCTACATAGAAGGGTCTCTTGGCAGCAAGCGGGTTAAACGTGCTGACCTAGAAAAGTTTGCGCTGAGTGTGCTTGATGTGGCGTTGGAGGGGCAAAAAAGAAGCCACTTTTATGCAAGTGATAACACTTTATCCAAGCGGGTATATGAAATGTATCTCGAGATGCGTAAGTCCTACAAGGTGACCTGCTCCCCGCGAACTGAGGCAGTTTGATGTAGAGTCTGCAACCCGAAAGCCCCAGAATGCGGCTAACCTCCAATAATTTCCAAGCAGTTATCTGGTAAGCGCGTTCAGTCCAGTTGTGTTTTTCTGAAACCAGAATCCAAAGCAATCCTGCTGCGGACAGTTGGAGCCAGATAACATGACCAATAAAATCTTGAAACTTCCGCAGGTGATGGCAGCAACGGCACTCAGCCGCAGCTCGATTTACGATTTTATCAAGCGCGGCAAATTCCCTGCACCTGTAAAACTGTCCGAGCGGGCGGTAGGTTGGCTGGAATCGGAAATCTCGGCTTTCATCAATCAGCGGGCCGAACTGCGCGGGGGTGTAAAATGATGCTCCCAAATAGAAACCGCCCACCCGTTACAGCGGGAAGGGCGGCGGGTATTGGTAACTTTCAACACGCCCAATATACCACCGAAAACCCTGTTTCTGCAATCGTTTCTGCATTGTCTCTGAAGACTTGTGGGAAGCAAAGCTGGCAGGGCAACTGCCCGTCCTGTGGCTATGCCGATGCATTCAGCCTGACCGTCAAAGACGGGAAGCCCCTCTGGCACTGTCATGCCTGCGGCGATGGGGAAGGCATCCAGCTTTGTTTACAGGCGCAAGGGCTACTCGGTGGCAGGCGGGAATCTTTCTCCTTCGTGCGGCGCTTCCAGCCAATGCAGCGGGTGCAGAAAGAAGCTGACCCCGGCAAGCGGGACTATGCCCGCAAGCTGTGGGCTGGCTCTCTGCCGATTACGGACACAGTGGCAGCGGATTATCTGCACGGGCGCGGGCTGGTCGGCCCCTATCCTGCGGCATTGCGCTTTCTGCCGGATTGTCCGCATACCCCGACCGGGCAGAAACACCCCACCATAATTGCAGCGGGGATGCGGTGGCCGGATGCCAAGCTAATTGCCATTCACCGCACTTACCTGAAACCGGACGGCAGCGGCAAGATAGACCACCCACAAGCCCGGATGATGCTGGGAGACGCAACAGGCGGCGCGGTGCAGCTTGCTCCTGCCGCCGAGCGGATGGGGGTAGCAGAAGGCATTGAAACCGCCCTCTCTGTGCAGCAAGAAACCGGACTGCCAATGTGGGCCTGTCTCTCCACCTCTGGCCTTCAGAATGTGATGCTACCGGACATAGTGCGGGAAGTGGTGATCTGTGCGGATAACGACGCGCCCGGATTGAAAGCTGCCCATGCCGCTGCTGACCGTTTGTCTCTTCTTGGCAAGCAGGTGCGTATCGCCCTGCCACCGCAAGCCGGACATGATTTTAACGATATTCTGAAAGGCGCAAGCCATGAATAAACAATTCAAAGAGGCGTTTGATAGCGCCGAAACCTTCATCCCGGATGAACCGCAACCGCTTGTCCGCAAAGTTGACCCCGCCACCGCGTTTCCAGTTACTGCGCTGGGCGGTATGCTGGGCAAAACTGCACTGGCAATCCATGACATAACGCAAGCCCCTCTCTCCATGTGCGGGCAATCCGTTCTGGCAGCAGCGACGCTGGCGGCGCAAGGGCTGGCGGATGTGAAGCTGCCGCGTGGTGGCGGTAAAGGGCGGCCTCTTTCCGGCTTTTTTGTAACTGTCGCAGCAACCGGGGAGCGTAAAAGCTCGGTCGATAATATTGCGCTTGTCCCTGTCCGACAGCGTGAAGAAGTTTTGCGGACACAGTATGCCGAACAGATGAAGGAATTTGGCATTCAGGTCAAAGCCTATGCCGAAGCTGAAAAGAACGCCACAAAGGGCGAAGGGAGAAGAAAATGAGAAACGAAAAAATTATTGCTATTGAAGCCAATCTGCGGGCGCTTGGTGATCCTCCCCTGCCACCACTTCAGCCGATGCTGACCTGTACTGATCCCACCTCTGAAGGGCTGGGCAAAATGTTTGCAATTGCGTGGCCTTCGCTGGGCGTTCTCTCGGATGAAGGCGGCACTTTTGTGGGCGGCTATGGCATGAACAAGGACAACGCTATCAAAACAGCCGCTGCCTTTTCCAAACTCTGGGATGGCGCACCGTTTGACCGTGTGCGGGCATTGGATGGTGCGTCTGTCATGGGAGGGCGGCGGGTGACTGCCCACTTAATGATGCAGCCCAATGTTGCTGATACACTCTTGGGTAATCGTGAACTCATGGGGCAGGGTTTCCTGTCTCGTGTGTTGCTTTGCGCCCCTGATAGCACAGCGGGAACGCGGTTTGAAGTAGGGCGCAAGGTCAGACCGGAGAGTCACGAGGCATTACAGGCCTACAACACGGTTCTGTATGCCATGCTAGAATCACCTTTGCCGCTGCGGGAGGGAACGCAAAATGAGCTTGACCCGCCCTGTCTGACATTCACGGCAGGGGCGGAAACGCTCTGGATTGAGTTTGCCGACTATATAGAGGGGCAAATTGGTGAAGGGAAAGACCTTGATCCTGTGCGCGGACTGGCCTGTAAGGCGGCAGAACACGCCGCCCGCATTGCCGGGGTACTGACACTTGTTCACAATCCAAAGGCAACGGAAATTGCTGCGGAAACGCTGCAAAATGCGTGTGAACTGATGAACTTCTATCTTGCCGAGGCTTTGCGCCTGTTTGGTAAGGCTGCGGCTAATGCAGACATTGCCAAAGCCGAACTGGTGCGGCACTGGTTGCACACGTCATGGACTGAACCCTATCTTTCAGTGACCGAGGTTGTCCAATATGGCCCGAGCAGTACCCGCGACAATGCCACAGCACGGGAGGTTATTCTTATTCTTGAGGAAACAGGCCACCTGCACAAGCTCAAGGAATCCGTCACTATCAGGGGCAAAAAACGGCGGGATGCATGGCAGGTTATCCGGGGGGATGTATGATGCCATTCATCCCCTTTCGCCCTCTCGAAAATCAGACTTCCCCACCACGGGCTGCTACTGTTGCTAAACCTGCTATTGTTAAAGAGAATCAGGCACAACTTGCTGCTACAGAATTGCTACCAGTTGCTACAGTTACGCTTAGTCATTCCAAAACAGTAGCAGTTGGTAGCAGAACAGTAGCAACCGGAAATACCGATAGAATGGGCACAATAGCAACATTAGCAACAGTAGCAGGATCGCCGCCAGCAAATGCAATTTTGCGCTTCTTTCTGGACAAGGCAATCCCGCAGGGCACAGCGCAGGGGCTGGCATGGCTTCTGAACTCTCTGCCGCACAATCCGCACCTGTCACCCGCGCAACGGGCACAGGCGGAAGCGGCGCTGCATTGGCTGGTAGAAGAGATGCTGGCCTGTCGCTGTGCTGTGCTGTTCCCCGTATCCAAGCCCTAAGGAGCCTTTACATGACCGATAAAAGCACCACTCTTGCCACAACAGCCCATATCAAAGCGGAGATTGCCGCCTTGTCGGGTGATCGTGTGAAGGCCATGTCTGCCCTTAATGGAATCGTCAACGGGGCGACGCTGATTGCCAAACTCGCCGAACCAACGTGGGGGGAGATGAGCATCACGGATTGCGTGGCAGAACTTGTGGTTCGAGCCAACCGCGTTCAGAAGAACGACTTGAGCGATATTGAGAACACCCTGACAGCCCAGATTCACTCGCTGGACACCTTGTTCCAGCTTCTGGTCAAACGGTCATACATGAACATGGGGCAGAACATGTTGCCCACAATGGAAACTTATATGCGGCTTGGGTTGAAGGCACAGGCGCAGTGCCGAGCCACCGCCGAAGCCTTGGCGGTAATCAAGAATCCGCCCGTGGTGATAGCCAAGCAAGCCAATATCACCAATGGCCCGCAACAGGTGAACAATGGTATTATGCCCGCACGCACGGAAAAACCAGAACCCGTGCAAAGCAAACTATTGGAGGAAAGCCATGAGCAACGGATGGACACCGGAGCGGCGCTTGCGGCAAGCGGCAGCAATCCGGCGCTGGCAGCCGTGGAGCCAATCCACCGGCCCGCGCACCGTAAGCGGAAAGGCCAAGGTCGCCCGTAATGCCGACAAGGGCGGACAATGGCGGGAAGAACGGGGGATGCTTAAAGCCTTGCGGAAAACACTGCGGGAACAGGGGAAGTTTGTCAGAGAGATGGAGTAGTCTTGCCGTAATGCCGAAAGCCCCGTGGGGGATTCTTCCCGGCCCGGAAAGGAAGCAACTGAGCAAGCGATTGCCGCACCCGGCCAGTTCGACCAAGCGGAACGGCGGCGCGGCGAGTAAAAGAGGGTGGATCAGATATGAAGGGGCGAGGGTGGCAGGCAACGGCAAGAACAATGCCTATCAGTCCTGAAGTTGTGCCAATTATCTTCTGCTTCTGTAATGGCTTCTGACATAAGTTCCATCACGTCGGAAATATCCTCTAACATGAGTAGTTCTTGGCAATCCGGTTATTGCGCTTATATCTCCATAGCAAGAGCCGTTTTCTGCGCAACTTGGGTTATACGCAGAAGATGTAGTGTTGTAGTGGTGATTAGATGTTGGTTCTATGCACACTACCGGACTCATCATTCAGGCGCCCTGCAATATCAATAAGTTAGGTCTGGCGTGAGGGTTGATGAGGACTTCAAAAATATTTTTTGTGGGGTCGTGATTGGTGCGGGTGAGGAGTTTTCGGAGGACTTCGAGACCGCGCCGGAAGATGGATTTTGCGGGGTGGCCATGTTTCTTGCGCGGGGTCGGCTTGAGTTTTGTCGCCCACACGCCGGTCTTGTAGGCAAGGGTGGCCGCCAACGCGAGCACTCCGACCAGCAGCGCGAGTTTCTTTGGCGCGACGAGGTGTGTGGCTTCAAGATCAAAGCCGCGCGTTTTCAGCGCCGCGAACAGCGTCTCGATTTTCCAGCGCTGGCGATACCGGGCAAGTGCCGTCTTGGGCCTGCTGTCGCTGGCCAGCGACAGCAGTTCACCGCTCTTCAGTCGCAGAATAATAACCCGCACCGGCGGCGAGGCGGTCGCCGCATCCTGCCCCAGACGCCAGTGCCCCGGCAGAACCATGCGTTCACCTGCGCGCAAAGTCTGCGCGACCTGAGACAAGGCCCGCGGTGCATGATGATCGTTGAAAACGCACATGTCCTCACGTAGCCGCAAGACGAAAGAAATCCCCGTATCTTCGAGCCATTGCATCCATGCTGCGCCAATGAACTCCCGGTCGCCGAGCAGCGATCCCAACTTCTGATCGGGGAACGTTCGCACCAGCCGTTTGAGCAGCCTGATCCGCGCCTCCGTCTTCGAGTTGCCCGCTTTCGGCAGCAGCGTCCACAGCAGCGGCACACACACGCCCCGCCACATCACGCCGAGCATCAGGATATTGATGTGAACCTTGCCCAGTTTCCAGTTGGTGCGGTCGAGCGCCAGATCCCAGCGCCCGCTGCGCTTCAGACCCAGCATCGACACAATCAGTCGCGCATACGCGACCCCGTCAAAACGCACATGCTGGAAAAACCGTGCCAGCCGCCGATAGACCGAGGCCACTTCCGCGTCCGCCGCGCCAACACAGGGCGCCAGCCGCCACAAACTCGTCGTCCCCGCCGTCAGCATCGCCCCCACCAACCAGACCAGCGTTTCCCGTCTCGACGACGACAGACTGATGTGCTTCTCTACCAAACTGGATAAGGCCTTCGACAGTAATCCTTGCATTCCGGGCTCCTTCTTTGAACGAAAAGGTCCCGTATCTTGAATCACTTCAAGGCTTTATCCAACTGTGTCCGGTAGTGTGGGTTCTATGTTACTGAGGCTTGGAATTCCGCTAATTACACTTTTGTTATATTGACGAATATTGTTTCGCGCTAAGTTATGACCTTGTTCTGCTGACTTATTCCACCACGTCAATGCGCGTTCGTAATCCTGAGGTAATCCTTCGGCATTCGCGTACATAACGCCAAGCCAGTTCTGTGCGTCAGCATTTCCTTGTTGCGCCGACTTTAGATACCATGCGGCCGCTTCCGTGTAGTCCACTGGGACGCCTAGGCCGTCGTGATATAAGGTACCGACAAGAGATTGAGCCGTTGCATCCCCTTGTTGCGCAGATTTTAGCAGCCATGAAAAAGATTCTTTATAACTCTGAGGAACTCCTAATCCTAATCCGTAGAAAGTGCCTAATGTTAATTGCGCTTGTTCGTCACCTTGTTCTGCTTTTTCAAGAGTTTGAGCAACAATCTCAAAATTAACATCATTTGAATGTTTTTGGCTTTCTGTCCCATTGGTTGTGTGACAGCCATACGGATTACACTCTGTTGCAAAATCATGTGCTGTTGCGACAGGCTGATTGACTGCGCATCCTGTGATAAGAAAAAGCAGCAGTACGCAGTAGACGCGCATCAATACCTCCGTGTTCCATAGTTTACTATCACGCCAGCAGGTGAACAGGTCACGGTTTAGAAGGTTGCTTGGCCTAGTTTTCCGCAAATTCAGCATCAGCGAATGGTTGCTGCGTCAGTTCTAGTGTCATCTTCCACCTTTCCGTCTTCGCGGCAGACGCGCCGCTTAGTCCACCACACGAATGCCCTGCGGCCTCCTAATCTCAGTTGGCAGGCTGTCAGCCGGGAGTACTCGCTGATATGATCCAGATGTCTGCACCATTACACGCTGACCTGCATTGAGAAGCACATCGCCCTTGTTCATATTTTGCACGATAGTCATCGTGCGACCTTTTTCAGTCGTAACGACATACTCAATTCCTGTGGTGTTTGCCGCAGCTTGCTCAATTGCATTTGCTGCAACAGCGCCAATAACGGCTGCGCCAACCATTGCTGCGGCATTACCAGCACCATTTCCGACCTGAGAGCCAGCAGCTACACCCGCAGCTGCTCCTACAGCAGCGCCAGCGCCGCTTGTCTGGCCCGTGATGCCAACTTCTCTAGCCTGAATTATTGTGCCGAATTCGACAAGTGTTGATTGTCCAACTTCGCTCCACTTATACTGGCTTTGGCCGGGGGATGTTGCGCACCCAGCCAATGCAAAAATAGTAGCAGCAAGAACTAGATTTCTCATTATGTGCGACCTCTTCTGTTGTTACGGTCAGGTTCCGGTTTTTCAATTTCGATACGATTGAGTAGGCGCAGTAGATGAGTGATATTCTCGCCAATGGCGTGCGACTGGCCAATGCGAGCGCGTTCTACAGCATTGAAGGCTTGCCCGAATGTTGCCAAGTAGCCTTGAGTTACACTTTCATCCAAGACTACTTGTCCATCATCTATGCGCGTCAACTTATATGCAATAACGCATTTTGCATCAAGATCGAAGCCAAAAGCAGGTGTTGATAATTCTTTGAGGGTGGCATCAAATGTATACATTGCTCCTGCTGTATTGTCGGTAGTGTTGCTGGTGGCAAATAGCTTATCGTTTACTGCATATCCCGCGCTATAAAGTGTATCAAGAAGCACAGACTTTAAAGCAGCACTATCAATCGTGCCAACATCGCTTGTCTTGAACTCTTCAGGCACTACAACATTAGAAACCCGCACATTACGTTGCAGTCCGTCTGGAGCAGAAAGCTCTTGAATGATTGCTATAGTCGGGTGCATTGGGCCAGTATCAAGTGGCGGGGCGCAGCCAGTGAGTATGGAAACGAGCAAGAAGCTGATAAGTGAAATGCTGCGCATAAATTCTCCCTAAATTCTAGTTTCCACCATGTCTGTCTTGTGCGTTCCTATCAGTTTTTTAGCAGCCGCAACTTGGGCTTAGTGCTCCGTCGCAGCAAACAGCGCGACCGGAAGAACTGCAGCCACAAACGCCCCCATGCCATGAGCAACAGCCACTTCGCGCTGGTAGTTCGCTATGAGGAAGGGGATTGCTGGGGGTGAGGCTGATAACCTGTAAGCACTGTAAGTTAACAGGCGGGGGATTGAGAACGCTCCCAGCATTAGATACCGATGCGGGCAGTAGAGCAAGGATCATTAGAGCGCATCCACTTCAGGTGGACGCGCTCTAACTTCATATTGGCGCAAATACGTCGTCAAAGATGGAATCACAAGTGATTCCATCTTTTCGGGATTTGCTCTAGAAGAGTAAGCCCTTTCATAATAACTGCTCCTATGTTTGAGACTAGCGATCGTAAGGATCGTTGCGAACGTAACCCGGATTGCCGTAATCGCGACGGTTCTCATATGGTGTCTGGTCGTTATAAGTTGGGGAATTGGTTCCTGCCCGCCCAGTGTAGGGGTTTGTATTTCCTTGAACGCTATAGTTGTTGTTATAGCTGTTATCTGGGCTGCTGCGGGTATATCCTTGAACGTAAGTTCCATCGCTTCTGGTGTAGCCGCTAACATTTTGGTCTGCATTGGCGGTGGCGGGAATCGTTGCGGCGATGACCAGTACAATAGCGGCGATCTTAAACATGGAATCCTCCAAGGTTCATTCATGGGCGTGTCTGCAGCTTATGGTGGCGGAGTATTGAGTCAATCCCCCTATGAGAGAATATAATTTCTTATACATAATCTGCACACAGGGGTATGCGGCTGCACTATATGAGAGCACTAAATTCTTAGTGGCGTTCATGTCGCCAATCCCACGGCTTAACGAATGACCCTGCCCATATACCGCGACCGTTTTGTTTGGCGTCGGCTTCTTCGTGATGAAACGCGCCGTGACTATATCTAACATACTCAAGGGCCCAGCCTGATTTCACCATTTCCGCATTCAGATCAGCTTCGCCAGCTGTGCAGCGCGCTACAGTGCGTCCGTAGCGGTCTATATCTATTGCTTCACAGGAGACCGATTTGTTTCCGATCAGTTGCACCAGCTCGTTTTTGGCTGAATCCCCACACTTGAAGGACTGACCTAGCTCATTCTCGCAGGACTGTGCGAGTTCTGGGGCGTCTATTCCCCAAAGTCGAATCCGAGTTCCGTTCAGAGTGATGGTGTCGCCGTCATGAACTGAAACTGTTAATAGAATGGACAGGATAACGAAAATGCGGCGCATTTATGTCAGTTTCCAGACCCGTCTTCAGACTCATCATCTTGGTTGGTTTCTTCCATGTCGTCTGGAGATTCCTGACTTTGTGCATATGCTTGGCAGCCTTCTATAAAAGACTGAGAATTTCCCTCACAGTCGTCGGGATTTAAAATCTCATTTTCTTCAGCCCAAGCGTATCCAGCTTCATGCCCCGAACAGTCAACCGTGCATGGATAATCCATAAAGTCCGCTGCAATTGCTGGGCTAATACTGTAGAAGATGAATCCTGCGGAAGTGATGAGGCCGACGATAAGTTTCATAGTTACTCCAAAGCTTATGTGACGTGCGGCTGATATAAAATTATCGCTGATGGTGAGGTGATTCTGATTGGGGTGTCGAGTCATTTTATAATGAGATGGTGGGAGATGATGAAACAGCTACGGCGGGCACTGCGGGAACAGAGGAAATGTTTGATAGCTGAAGATGCCAATAATTTATAGTTGTTAGTGCTGAAGCGTCTTAAGGTCAGGAATAGCTAAACGCAATTTAGGCTCAATGATAAATGGCGTTTCTATCTTGAGAGGTGGGTCTCCGACAGAGCCTGATTTTTTCAACAACCCCTCATCAAAGGTGTGCAACATCGTGAGACGATCATCTATCGCTGTGGCAACATGGATTGCATCTTTGGGGTCTATGCCATTGTCCCAGACAAGTCCACGTGCGAACTCGGCAACTCTTCTGGTAACATTCCTCACCACTATATATTCGTTCTTAAAAAAAGCGGTAACTTTGTCTTGTTCATTTCGTGGGATTGGTGCCTGCTTACGCATCTTTAAAACTTCTGCAAGGGTAAAAGCTGATGTTATAATTTTCACCCTTCCCTCTTGTGCTGATTGCAGCACATCAGCACAATGGTCAACACGACCGTTCTCATTTTGCAGCCATGCTAAAAATGTAACGCTGTCCCAGTATATCTTATCTATGGTCATAGCGTATCTTTCAGAATACCGCGCACCTGTTCGAAGGTGGGGATTTTATTAGGGTCAGGAAACTTCACAAATTCGTCAACGACGATACTGATAATTTCACCGCTCTTTCTATATTTAATTTCTCCATATGCTTCTACGCGTTTGCCAAATAATTGCAGTGCCTCTTGCATTCTATCCTTATTTAGATGGCAACGAATCCCAGCTTCACTCAGTGCTTCTGTAATCTCTGCTCGATACCCCCCTTTTTCAGATACAAGCTGCAGTTTTCCATCAATAGAGCCATAATCTTCATACCCAGATTCAAGAATGCTGGCTAACTTGGTTACCATTGTTTGCCCAAGCATAGTTGGGGATTTTTTTACCCATATTTTGACAAAAGATTCTGTAGAGTCTTCTGTGGTTATAGAGGCCAATTGGCGGATATATTTTAATGCTGTTTCAGAATAGCCATGGCTGTCATCCTCTGTGATTGCGTGGATTTTTCCTAACTCCTCATAAACGGCCTGAGCTATCGCAGGGCTGTATCCGGGGGAGGGAGATGCTCCGATTAAGTTACTGCCTCTCTTGACTTGCACAAGCCAATCCGGTGCGTTTTGATTTCCAGATTTAGTTTTTGTGACCTCATCAATCAGACCAAGAAAAGCACTTACAGCTTTCCTAAACTTGGCTGCGGTTACTCTAGTTCCGGCAAGTTCAAGGGTGAGGTCCGTCTCGATGTCTACTTTGGTCGCCACAACTGATTTCCTCTATCGCTATGATTCTATGTCACCAGTGAACATTGGTAAAGTGGTGTTTTGAAGTTGTGTTCAGTTGGACTGCTTCGCTATGGCGAGAGATTGCTTGCGGTTCAAACTAGAGACCATGCAGCCTATTATTGGGAGACTTTAGGGTGTGCAGCTAACCATTCCCGCGTGAGGCGTTGCCCTTCTTCGATTTGCGAGGGTGTCATTATATCAGGTGAAGCATCCCTTGCTTTTAACGCGTTACTCTGGCCCTGCGCCGCTGCAAGATTCACCCACATATAGGCTTTGGCATAGTCTTGTGGCACACCTTGCCCCTTAAAATGCATCGACCCGAGGTTGAATTGCGCGTACGCGCTCCCCTGCTCAGCGGCGCTGCGGAACCACGCAAGGGCTTTGGCATAGTCTTGTGGCACACCTTGCCCTTCACGATACATCAAGCCAAGGCTGGCTTGAGCATCTGCATGTCCCTGCTCAGCTGCCTTGCGAAACCACGTTGCAGCTTGGGCATAGTCTTGTCTGACCCCAAGTCCACTATCGTATAAGCCTCCAAGACCATATTGTCCCCACACATTTCCATTTTCAGCCGCCTTACGATACCATATCATGGCTTGGGCGTAATCTTGAGGCACATCTTGTCCCAAAAAATACAATGAGCCAAGATTTGCTTGAGCATTAGCATCTCCTCGCTCTGCTTTTTCCCTCATTGCATCTATGAAAAGAACATCACTTTTCTGTTCAGCACTTGCTGTCTTTTCAGATGCGCTAGACTGACCGCTACTTCCTCTCTGCACCCCAGCTGATGGGGTTACTAGAGGGTGTAGTGCATACCCATAACGGCTACACGCCCGAAAATCTCCTGAATAGGTCGCGTCAGAGATGATGCCTTTCTCGACAGCGATTTCAACACGGCAATTATGGCTGTTAATTTCAGTGGTATAGGTTGTTGCTGTTCCGCTATAAGTGGCAATGTCTCCATAAGTGTTCACCGTGCCGTTTTGGTAACTGGTATGGGGCACAGCATGTGAACTGACCCCTTGGTTTTGCCAGCGGTAAACATCCTTGCCCGCAAGAGTCATTTTTTGGTCAGGGTAGCCAAGATAAAGAACGGCAGTTTCTATCTGTTTACCCTGCAACAAGGACAGACCTTGAGCCAAATCATTGATAGCATAAAGATTTGGGTCATAGGTTGCGGCAGTGGTGCATCCCGTCAGTAGTACACCGACCGCAACCAATGAAAGTAGTTTACACATTTCTCGCCCCCGTTGGCCTTTGCTGCAGCCTAACCCGCCAAGTCCAAGGCTGCACTACCAAATCCAGACCATATGTGCGTAGTTTTGTGTGTAGATTTAAGAATGGAGAAAACAGTCTTTATTCATATCAATGTCTTATACCACCGTTTAGGCAGCCGTTGGGCCAAGTATACTTCCGGCACCGTCCGGTAAAATCCAGAAAGCTTTGGAAAATCAAGCAAAATAAGCTATTATTCGTCCTGAAAGGTTCGGGGTCGTCCGGCTGTATCCGCCGATTTTAGGGATACATTTGGGGAAACCGAAAAATGAGGCCGAAAAAATGTATCCCCCCGCCCGCAAGATGGCTGCCGACTTGGAGGCCCCCCAACCCAAGCAAAAGCCTTACAAGATTAGGTGTTGGCGGTGGCCTATATGTTTATGTGACGCCGTCAGGCGGTAAATACTGGCGCTCCCCCCCCCCACACAAAATGAGTAACAGTCTCAGTACAAAGCCCCTGCTTATTCTGCCTATAAAATAGACAGCCCCGCTGCGGCTTTGTTGTGTGCCTAGAATATAGGCAGTCCTATCCCTATTTTTGTCTTTATATTAGGACATTATTAACCAAATGAGTGCCAGATTAAACCTGATGATGAAATTTGCATGTTTTTTGATGCGGCTCAGCAGAGGATGTTATGGCGGAACGAATTCTTGCACTCTCCAAGGCCCTTTCCACACTGGCCACCAGCAAGGTGGATGAAATTCAGGCGGTTACTGGCACTACCAAGATTCTGGCCCTGAATGCGCTGATTGAAGCCACGCGGGCCGGGGAGGCCGGGCGGGGGTTTGCGGTGGTCGCGGCTGAAGTAAAACAGGTTTCCGAGCGCATTACCAAAATCACCACTGAACTCCGCACCGAAATGGGCCGCCAGACCGATGAACTGAATGCGGTGGGGGCCAAGCTGGTCGGGCAGCTGCGTGGATCGCGCCTCACCGATCTTGCGCTCAACATGATCGAGATTATGGACCGTAATCTTTATGAGCGCTCCTGTGACGTGCGCTGGTGGGCGACAGACAGTGCCATTGTTGAAGCTGCCGCGACCAGCACGCCCGAGAAAACCGCCTATTGCAGCAAGCGGCTGGGGGTCATTCTGGGGGCCTATACGGTCTATCTTGATCTCTGGCTGGTTGATCCCACCGGCAAGGTGTTGGCGACGGGGCGGCCCGACCGCTATCCGAGGGCCAAGGGCAGCTTTGTCGGCAATCAGAGCTGGTTCACGCAGGCGATGGGCACCCGCTCGGGTGATGACTATGCGGTGGCCGATATTTCAGCCTGCGAGCAGCTGGATAACCGTCTGGTGGCCACCTATGCCACGGCGGTGCGCGAAGGTGGAGAAAGCAACGGGCGCATCATCGGCGTTCTTGGTGTTTTCTTTGACTGGAAACCGCAATCGGACGCCATCGTGCGCGGCATCCGCCTGACTGCCGAAGAGAAAGACCTGTCTCGCGCCATGATTGTCGATCGTAACGGAACGGTGATTGCCGCGTCAGACGGTACTGGCATTCTGACCGAGAGACTCAGCCTGCGCACCGAAGGCAAGACGCAAGGGCATTACCTTGACGCCGACGGCACCGTAACCGGTTACGCCTTGACCCCTGGCTATGAAACCTATCAGGGCCTCGGCTGGTATGGCGTGATTACCCAAAAAAGAGCGAGAGGGTAGGTAGGGGAGCGTAATACGGAATAGCCCGGATGGTTATTCCTGTACAAGTGGGGTCGTTTCGGCCTCTGCTATGTTCCGGGAGGCGTCAATCGGCGGATCGAACAGGATGAGCCCCATATATCCGGCAGAGTTGAAGCCCAACTCGTTCAGCGACTGGGTAAGGCCAATGCTGCGGCGGATGGTCAGGATGAGGCTGCGGAGGATGCCGCGCTGGCGTTCCAGTCGGCACAGCCGGTCGATCATGGCGAGGCCGTAGCCGCGTCCCCGCAAGTTCTCGGGAACATAAAAGCCGCCAAGCTGGCTGATGGTGCGGGTGCTCGTCATGCACTGGCCCATGGCGAGCGGTGTGCCGTTTTCTTCAAGCAGAGCTACCCGTTGCTCGGCAACGGCTTGTCGCAGGTCACGGGTGATGTGATGGGCCAGAGTTTCGGTCAGCGGCATGTGCATGACATCGGCCAACCAGGCCAGCCGCCAGCTGACCAGCAATTCCAGATCGGCCTCGCGGGCCAGACGGCCATCCAACTCCGGGTGGGGTGGCGGTTCCGGCAGTTCTTCAAGCCGTACTTCGTTCACCAGCTCGGTATTGTTGAGGCGGAAGGACAGATTATCCCCGCCGAGCAAATCAACCAGCCCCTCTACCTGCTCACGCGGGCCGAGCAGGCCGTGGGCCGCCCCCTCAAACCAGTCTTTCCACATATCCACCAGACGGGGCATATCCTCGGGTTCCGGGCACAGCACCATGACGAGGCCGTCGGTACCAAGAGCGAGGACTGCGCGCACCAGATTTCGTTCCATCACCGCCAGAAAATGCGCCTGTCCGCTCTGACCGGTGCAGACAATACCGCCACGCTCCACTGTCAGCAGCAAAGGCAGGGCGAGGGCGGCGTGACGTTCGAGAAAGGCGCGCAGTTCCGGCTCATCGTCTTTGGTCAGGCTGCGGATGGTGGGGTCGGACGGGGACATCAGATGTAGTCGACCGCGACCACGTCGTAAGTGCGCTTGCCCTTGGGGGTATGCACCTCAACGGTATCGCCGACTTTCTTGCCCATCAGCGCCCGCGAGATCGGGGCGCTGAGGCTGAGGCGGCCATGTTTGAGGTCAGCCTCGTCCACACCGACAATCTGGTATTTGAGCTCCTCATCAATCTCTTCATCGTAGAGGCTGATGGTGGCACCGAACTTGATGGTTGGGGAGCCTTTGAACTTGCCGATGTCAATCACATCAGCGCGGCTGATACTGGCCTCCAGATGCAGAATGCGACCTTCAATGAAAGACTGCTTTTCCCGTGCCGAATGATATTCAGCATTCTCCGAAAGGTCGCCATGCTCACGCGCTTCCGAAATGGCCTTGATCACGGCGGGGCGATCAACGCTTTTCAGTGTGCGCAGTTCTGCTTCGAGCCGGTCAAACCCGGCCTGTGTCATCGGGATCTTTTCCATGGCTAATGTTTAGCGCGCCTCGGTCGGGTTTGGCAACGGGGTTACGACAGCTTCTTGCCCCCATTTAAGAACAAGCTGAGGTCCCCATTTAAGAACACTTAAGTTCACAAACGAAGTGCAACACCCTGCTAAGGTGTTGCCGTCATGGGAAG
>CAYSDE010000029.1:0-15998 GCA_964429685.1 uncultured Pseudobdellovibrionaceae bacterium | reverse complement strand
CGATATAATGGGCGGTGGTCTGACCATCGACCGTAGCGGGCAGGGCCAGAATGACCTCGGTGATGCCGTCCGCCTGCGCCCGTTCCACCAGCGCGGTTATATGCAGCTGCTCCGGGGTAATGCCCGCCAGCGCGGACAGCAACCCGCCCAGCACATGATAGCGGCCCTTGAAGGCATGGGTGCGCTCCATCGCCCATAAATCAGCCACATCCTCCACCACGCAGAGCAGGTGACTGTCCCGCCCGCCATCGCTGCAGATACCGCAGGGGTCACGGGTATCGAGATTGTTGCAGATTTTGCAGCTGGATAATTTGGCGTCGGCTTCGAGCAGGGCTTGCGCCAGCGGCTGCAACAACTGTTCGCGTTTTTTGAACAGATGCAGCACCACCCGCCGCGCCGAACGCGGGCCGAGCCCCGGCAATCTGCCAATCAGCTGAATCAGACGCTCAAGCTCGGGGCCGATCATTATCAGAAGGGCAGATTGAGGCCGGGGGGAAGGTTGATGCCGCCCATGGCCTTTTTCATCTCGTCTGCCGTCGCCGCTTCGCTTTTGGCACGAGCGTCGTTGATGGCGGCAACCAGCAGGTCTTCCAGCATCTCGCTGTCATCGGCAACCACAACGGACTTGTCGAGCTTGACCGCTGTAGCGGTGCCCTTGCCGGTGAGCGTGATGCTGACGGCGCCGCCGCCAGAGGTGCCGGTAAATTCCATCGCGGCCAGTTTGGCCTGGGCTTCCTGCATCTTGCCCTGCATCGACTGGGCCTGCTTCATCATATGTGCAAAATTCATTCTGTTGGACTCCTCGGGTTTCAGAACTCGTCAAAATCATCCAGCGGTACCAGTGGGACATCTTCCTCAGCCGGAGCGGTATCTACCAGTTCAGCCGCCCGGTCGCGCACTGCGTCCAGCCTTGCCCCGGGAAAGGCCAGCAGCACCGCCTTGACCAGCGGATGCTCGGCGGCTTGCCGCAGCACATCATTGGCCTGAACTTCGTCTTCTTCGGCCAATGTGGAACGTCCCGGCGCTGTCGCCAGAGACACCATCCAGCGCTGTCCGGTCTGGGCGCTGAGAAACTGGGCCAGCCGGGGAGCCAGATTGGGTTGGGCACCCGGACGCGGGAAAATCTCGACCCGGCCTGGCGCAAAAGTCAGACACTCCACCATGCCGTAAAGCTGGGCATAAAGCTGCATCTCGCGGGCTTCCGACACCAGCGCGGCAACCTCGCGCCAGCTGTGCAACTGGGCCAGCGGCTGGGCTGCCGGATGGGCTATTGCTTCAGTTATACCCTCCGTAGCCCCCACGACAGCACGCCTCATGGAGGTGCCGCCACCACTGCTACCCGTGCCACTCGGCCCGCGCATACTGCCCGGCGGAGCTTCTTCGAGCCGTTTAACAAGATCACCTGGCACCGGCAAACTGCCGATATGGGCGAGGCGGATAATCAGCATCTCCAGCGCCGCCATTGGCTGAGCCGCGGCCTGCACTTCGGCAACGCCTTTGAGCAATACCTGCCACGCCCGCGCCAGCACCGGTGTTGGCAATTGTGCCGCCAGCGCCAGCAGACGCTCCCGCGTTGCCTCGGTCAGGGAAATATCCAGCTTGCCCGCTGGCAGAACCTTGGCGCGGGAAATCTGATGCACGCTATCCAGCATGTCCTGCAGCACTATCAGCGCATCAGCGCCGTCACGATGCAGCCGTCCGGCAATCTCCAGCGCTTCAGACGGTTTGCCGGTAATGGTGGCGGTCAGCAACTCCAGCACAATGCCGCGATCCGCCAGCCCCAGCATGTCGCGCATCTGCTGACCGGTGATGGTGCCGCCGCCCAGCGCCATAGCGCGATCCAGCAGCGAGAGGCCATCGCGGGCCGAGCCGTCGGCGGCGCGAGCGAGAAAACGCAAGGCTTCGTCGTCGATGGAAATTCCTTCGGCCTTGGCGACCGCGCCATACAACTCCATCAGCACTTCCGGCTCGATCCGGCGGAGGTCAAACCGCTGGCAGCGCGAGAGAATGGTCACCGGAACTTCATGAATGTCGGTGGTAGCCAGAATGAATTTGACGTGCGGCGGCGGCTCCTCAAGAATCTTAAGCAGCGCATTGAAGGCTGGCGTCGTCAGCATGTGGAATTCGTCGAGGATGAAGACCTTGTAGCGGGTGGCGGTCGGCGCGTATTTGCAGCCCTCGGTCATAAAGCGGATGTCATCAATGCCGCGATTGGAAGCCGCGTCCTGCTCGATCACGTCAACACAGCGGCCTTCGGTGATGCTGATACAGGCGTCGCACTTGCCGCAAGGGGTGATGGTCGGCCCCTCAACACAGTTCAGCCCCTTGGCAATGATGCGGGCGGTTGTGGTTTTGCCCACCCCGCGCACGCCGGTCAGGATGAAGGCATGGGCGATGCGGCCAGCGGCAAAAGCATTGGTAAGGGTGCGCACCAGCGCCTCTTGCCCCTTGAGATCAGCAAAGCTGAGCGGGCGGTATTTGCGGGCCAGCACCCGATAAACCTCCCCCCCTTTGGCGGCAGGCGCTGGAGCAGGTTCTGGCAAGGCAAACAGGGCACTTTGGGTATCGTCGGACATGGTCGCAGATATAGCATGTTCGTCCGGCTTGTCTCGCCCGGATTGCACAAAAAATGGAGGTGGGAGACTGAACGCGACCCGGAAAAGATTCGTTACGGTTGCTGCCTTTCGGCCCTGGCCGGGTTGGCGATTTGTCCGCCCGCGCCAGTCTCCCGGGCCTTATCTATCATCTTGCCCTCCCGTTTTCCAGAGTCTTGTGCGATATAGTTTGCCTTATGCGTGATTCACCCGCCCGTACCCGTCTATTGCCGTTTGTCCTGATGCTATCCACTCTGGGCATCGGCTTACAGATCATGAAGGGACTCAGCCTTGAAACTGGGCTTTATCCACTATTAACCTCCCTCTTTACCTATGCCGACGGGCCCATCCGGCGCGGGTTGCTGCCCAGCCTGATGCACCTCGCCGGGGTTAACGGGTTTAACGAGATGGCCGCTGCCCTCAGCCTGCGCCATTTCGTGCTGCTTGGAGTGTTAATGCTCTGTCTGCTTGTCGTTATGGCCCGCCACTGGCAGGCCGAGGGCGCAACCGGACCCCGTCTGCTACTTTATATCCTCTTTCTCGCCTCGCCGGTGCTGCCACTGCTGGCGGCCTTTAACGGCTATGCTGATATTGTGATTGTCCTCGGTTTGCTGGCCCTGCACAAACTGCTGAACAGCAAACATGATGTGGCGGCGGCTGGTCTGCTCCTTCTTCTTGTGCTGGTGCATGAGATGGTGCTGCCACTGGCCCTGCCGCTCTGGCTGTTTGCAATCGGGTTTGCAGACTCCGGTGCCCAACGCTGGCGCCTGATAAAAATTCTGACAGCAACCCTGCTCCTCATCACCGGCTATCTGGTGATGACGGCACAAAACCAAAGCGGTTTGGTTGATCTGGCGCGGACCCGTTGCGAGAGCGAGCGCCCTGCTGCCCATCCACAGGTTGAAAAGACATGGGATGTGTATTGTCCCCGCCAGATGACCGCCACGCTGGCCAGCGATTTTGTGCCCGCCCGCCTGATCGTGCTGCCCTTCTTCTGGCTCAGCTACGGGCTGTTTCCTTTCCTGCTGCTCTTGCTTTGGTACGGGCAAACGCGACGGGGCGGCTGGCGACCCGGCCTCGGCATGTTGCCGCTGCTCTTCATGCCTTATGCACTGGTTACGATTGCGTGGGACACCGACCGTTTCATCATGCTGTCCTGCGTCACCGGCTGGCTGCTGCTGGATGGCTGGCTGGAAAAACAGCCTGCCCCGCTGCTACCCGCCCCCGGACGGGTGCTGGTGTTCGGGCTGGCTCTTTTTCAACTGGTTCTCAATTATCCGGCGCTGGATAACATTTACGGCCAGCATCGCCTGATTCCGCCGCCGCTAGCGCGCAGTCTGCTGGTTGATACCCGCCTCTGGACTCTGCCGCTGATAGAAAAAGCGGGACTGGTCATCCCGCCTTTCCTTGATCCGAAGCCCTAAGCCGCTGCGCTCTCTTTGACAGTCGCCAGCCTTGCTTCAGCCAGACGGTCAGCGGCCACACTGGTCGGGATGCCCTGCTGGGCCGACATTTCGAAGATCATCTGCATGGTCTGGCTGATGCGGCTGATATGGGCGTAGGATTTCTCGCGATCATAGCCGCCATTGCCGCTGATATATTCATAACCGACATTGATGACGCCCCCGGCGTTGATGGCATAATCCGGACAATAGAGGATTCCCTTATCAAACAGCACGGCACCGTGACGGGCTTCGGCCAGTTGGTTGTTGGCCGAACCGGCAATGATTTTGGCCTTCAACTGCGGGATGGTTGTGTCATTCAGAATGGCCCCGAGCGCGCAGGGTGCAAACACCTCGGCCTCTGCTCCGAAAATGGCCTCGGTCGGCACAACGATAGCGCCGAATTCTTCCACCGCTCGCGCCACCGAATCTGTACGAATATCGCTGACAATCAGCTTGGCCCCGGCTTCATGAAGCAAGCGGGCCAGATGAAAACCGACATTGCCCAGCCCCTGCACCGCCACCCGCAGCCCCTTGAGATCGTCGGTCTTGAGCTGGTGACGAACCGCCTGCTTGAGCCCGAGGAAACAGCCCCAGGCAGTGGCCGGAGAGGGATCACCACTCCCGCCCATCTCCGGAGTCAAGCCGACAACATAGCGGGTCTGGCTGTGAATGGCGGTCATGTCCGCTGTTGAAGTGCCAACGTCTTCAGCCACGATATAGCGACCGCCCAGACGATCCACCGCCTGTCCCATGGCCTGCATCAAAGCCGGCGTTTTCTGGCTGCGGGAGTCGCCGAGAATAACTGATTTGCCACCACCCAGCGGCATGTCGGCCAGTGCGGATTTGTAACTCATGCCGCGTGAAAGCCGCAGCACATCGGTCAGCGCTTCCGCTTCGCTGGCATAATTCCACATCCGGCAACCACCCAGCGCCGGGCCCAGCCGGGTCGAGTGAATCGCAATCATGGCCTTCAGACCGGTAGCGGCGTCGTAAGCGAAAACAACCTGTTCGTGAGCGTTGAAATCGGGAGCAGAAAAGACATCCATGCTGACTTCTCCTGATGCTGCAGTGCAGCAATAAAATTGCGCGAAAGCGAAGCTATATTTCTTACTATACCAATTCAAAAAGGCGAGCCCAATCCTGCTTCTGGGATGCAGCGCGGAAAATTGCCAATTTTGCAGCGAACTATCAAGGAGAAGGATATTCAGGTAATATTATTATCTGGCTCAGGGCTGAACGGGTGCTTTCCGCCACCGCTGCAACAAGGCCAGCGCCGCCGGAATCAGGGAAACCACGATAATGGCTAGCAATACCACCTCAAGATTCTCTTTGATGACCGGAATATTGCCAAACCAGTAACCCAACTGGGTCAGCGAGACGACCCAAAGCAGACCACCCAATATGTCCACCAGCAGAAAGCGCCGATAGGTCATAGCCGCCACCCCCGCTGTAAAAGGCATGAAGGTGCGGAATATGGCCACAAAGCGGGCCATGACAAGAGCCTTGGCCCCGTGCTTCTCGAAAAAGGCGTGAGCCTTGTTGAAGGAGTCGCGGTTGAAGAAACGGCTGTTCTTCCAGTTAAAAACCCGCTGGCCGATCTGGCGCCCGACCCAGTAATTGACGTTATCACCAATAATGGCCGCCGCCGTCAACGTCAACGTTGCGGTAGTAATATCCATCGCCCCGGTGGCCGCCAGAGCGCCAACCACAAAAAGCAGGGAGTCTCCGGGCAGGAAGGGCGTCACCACCAATCCGGTTTCGCAGAACACGATCAGAAAGAGAATGGCATAGATATAGACCCCATACTCCAGCACCAAAGCGCTCAGATGGGTGTCGATATGCAGAATGAAGTCGATGAGAAAAGTGATAAGTTCCATGTGCGGTTCTTACGCTGCCACTGCCTGCTTGGCAACTGCTTCCAGCAACTGATTGGTGGCCAGCCACAAGCCGGCCGCCAGTTCATCATCTTCCGCTGCAGTTGACGGACGGGCGGCGTGACCGCGATCAAAATAGGCCCCGCTGACGCCCTGCAATTCCGGTTCTCGCGCCAGCCGCAAAACCCCCTTGGCCGCCACCTTGGGCTTGATGGCCATCACCATCAGAAAGCGCATCAACCAGCGCCACAGGAGCGGATTATCCCCCCCAAAACGGGTGGCAACGAAACCGGGATGAACGCAGTTGACGGTGACAGAAGCGGGCAGACGGCGAGCCAGTTCCCTCGTGAAGAGAATATTCATCAGCTTGCTGCGCTGATATTGCGTCCAGCCACGATAATTTTTGTTCATGCCGAGATCGGCCAGATCAAGCGTCACCCCGTGATGAGCGGCAGAGGCCACATTGACAATGCGGGCCGAATTCGCCGCACTCAGCGCTGGCAACAGCGCAGCAGTCAGGACAACATACCCCAGATGATTGAGGGCAAGGGTGCGTTCCACCCCTTCCGCCGTTTCGGCCCGCTGCTGGAAAATGGCCCCGGCATTGTTGATGAGCAGGTCAATTTTCGGATACTGGCTGGCAATGAGGTCACCCACCGCCTCGGCCTCGCTGGTCAGCGCCAGATCAGCCGCGTGGAAATAGATGGAGGGATTGCCGGTCTGGGCCCGCAGGATCTCGATCATGCGCCGCCCCCGCAAGGGACTGCGGGCAATGCCGATCACCTTGAAGCCCGCCTCGGCCAAACCGCGCACCACCTCAAAGCCGATGCCGGAGGTGGCGCCGCTGACAACTGCAACACGGGGGATGGTCTTTTCTCTCATCGGGTCTAAACTGGAGCAAATCCTGCGGAGATACAAGCCATGACCTTTGACGATTACCAGAAAGCGGCCGTTGCCACCGCCATTTACCCCGACGACCTCAAGCTGATTTATCCAGCCATCGGCCTCGCGGGTGAGACCGGCGAAGTGATGGAACACATCAAGAAAACCATCCGCGACAACAACCGCCAGCTCACCGAAGACCGCCGCCATGCCCTTGCCAAGGAACTGGGCGATGTCCTGTGGTACATGGCCAATCTGGCGGAAGATGCCGGGCTATCTCTCGCCGACATTGCCCGCCAGAACATCGAAAAGGTCAATAGCCGCAAAGCCCGGGGCGTGCAGCTTGGCTCGGGAGACAACCGTTAACAAAGCCGGAAACCGTCTCATGGCTCCCCCGAAATCCGCTCCCAAACCAGTCCCGCGCCCCCTTCTCACGGTTCCTGACCTTGAGGATTTTGAGCGTCTTGGGCGCAAGGCCTTAAAGAGTCTGCCGGAGCCACTGCGGGCCCAGACCCGCGACGTACTCGTCATCGTTGAGGATTTCCCCGATGATGACGTAACCGAGATGATGAATCTGGATACGCCTTACGATCTGCTGGGCCTTTATCAAGGCGTTGCCCTGCCCGAGCGCAGCATCGCCGATGTTGGCCGCCTGCCCGACTGTATTCACCTCTATCGCCGCCCGATCCTTGATTACTGGTGTGAAAGTGGCGAAAGACTGGATGCCATCATCCACCACGTCCTCCTCCACGAAATCGGCCACCATTTCGGTTTCTCCGATGAGGAGATGGAAGAGCTGGAAGAGGAAGAAGAGTAAAGCGCTTTAGAAGTTTCGTTATATGGCAATACGTTAAGGCGGGTTTAGGAATACTTTGACTGGGTGCAGCTCACTCTGCCAGGGTCATAGCCTTTAACCTTGAAGCAGCTTCGCTGAACATGGTAATTTGATCTGGCTGCAGACACATATGTGGAGGGCAATTCCATGATAAAGAAACTTCTGGCCGGAGCTTCACTGGCAGCCCTGATGACGGGATGTGCCAGCACAGGAACTTTTGCCCCGCCCGCCATACAGGCTGAACAGGCCCGGGCAGCGCGCATGGACAATTCTCCGCTCCCCACCTATGCCCGCACCGACATGGAAAACCGTTACCTGCTGCAATCGGTTTTCAACCGTCTCAGGGTTGCCGCTCAGCCGATCTGCCGGGATGCCGGAGTCGATTGTTCGCGCTTTGCTATTGCCTACGATCACCGGGACATCAAAAACGCCGTTGCCACCGATGGCTATAAAGTTACCATCTACGCCGGTCTGATGAAACACATGCCCGAGGAACAGGTCGCAGCCGTAACGGCGCATGAGCTTTCGCACCATATCGCCAGACACAATGTCAAGGTCCGGGAGCGTGCCGGTTTTGGCGCTCTGGCCGGAGGTCTGGTGGCCGGTATTGCGGCAATGGCTGGCAACGCTTCACCGCAGGCAGCACAAATAGCCATCAAGGCCGGTCAGATTGCCGGTATGCAGACGGGCGCGCGAATGTATTCCAAGGATCAGGAAGCCGAAGCCGATTATGTAGCGGCTTATATCTTGCGGAATGCGGGGTATGATCTTGGCGAAGCGGGCAAGCTCTGGTCAACTCTCGCCAGGATTTCCGGACAGACCCAATCCGGCACATCCAGCTTCATCTCGACTCACCCCTCCAACGCTGAGCGCACCGCGGCGTGGGAGGCAACAGTCAGGGAAGTCCACACCAGCCGCACCGGCTTGCCCAAACGCCACAACGGGCCGAACTGAACAAAGCGTTTTAGCCAAAACTGGATCAGCTCCCCATGGAGATGACTTCTTTCCTTCCCCTGCTTGCGGAGAAGGGAATTGGTAGCGTCGGCGCGATATAGACACGCCCGCTTTTATCAAATATTTCCTGCCCGCAGATCAGCGATTGCGGCACGAGCCAGTGCATCGACCCGCTCGTTTTCGACATGGCCGTTATGGCCTTTGACCCAGTGGAATTTGACCTGATGGAGGGTGATGAGTTCGTCAATCCTCTGCCACAAAAAGGAGTTCTTGACCGGGGCGCGGGCGGCAGTTTTCCAGCCGCGTTTTTTCCAGCCCGCCAGCCATTGCTCGGCCCCGTCGATGACATATTTGCTATCGGTATAGAGATCAACCGCGCAGGGGCGCTTGAGGGCTTCCAGCGCCTTGATGACCGCCATCATTTCCATGCGGTTATTAGTGGTGTCGCGCTCGGCCCCCGACAGTTCTTTTTCAGTTTCACCAATCCGCAACAAGGCGCCCCAGCCGCCGGGACCGGGATTGCCGCTGCAGGCACCGTCGGTAAAAATCTGGATCCGTTTTTCGCTCACGCTGCGTCCTCCAGCCCGTAGGCCGAGACGCTTTCAACCTGCTGGTGGAAGGTCAGGCGCTTCAGGTAATCCAGCGGACTGCGCGGCGTGACCAAGGCACCCGGCTGGCGGTTAAGCCAGTTCTGGGCACGGGTTAGCAGAAAACGCAGCGCTGCCCCCCGGCACAGTACCGGCAGGAACTGCAGCTCCCGCGCCGACAGGGCCCGCTCCTCCTGATACCCTTTGAGCAGCGCCCGCATCTTGGTGACGTTGAAAGAGACATGATCCTCAAAGCACCACGCATTAAGGCAAATGGCGAGGTCATAAGCCAGCGTATCGGTGCAAGCAAAATAGAAATCAATCAGCCCCGACAATTTGCCGTCGATGAAAAAGACATTGTCAGGAAAAAGATCAGCGTGAATAACACCACGCGGCAAATCCTCCGGCCAGTGTCCGGCCAGAAAATCCATTTCGCAGCGCAGGGTTGCCGCCAGTCCCGGTTTGATTTCATCAGCGCGGCTTTCAATGCCGGACAAAAGAGTCTGCCAGTTGGTCAGCGTCAGGGAGTTGGGACGCTGCAGCGGAAAATCCTGTCCGGCCTTGTGCAGCCGGGCCAGCGCCCGCCCCAACTCGGCGCAATGTTCCGGCCTGATGCTGCGGACCGACGCGCCGGGCAGAAAACTGGTCAGCGCGGCCTTGCGCCCGCACAACTCACGCAGCGCTTCGCCATCCCGCCCCGCCACCGGCTGCGGACAGGTCAGGCCCTTGTCCGACAGGTGACGCATCAGCGCGATGAAAAAAGGCAGTTCCTCCACATTCACCCGCGCTTCATAGAGGGTCAGGATGTAAGGCTCCCGCGCTGTCAGCAGCAGATAATTGGAATTCTCCGTCCCCTCGGCAATGCCTTTGGCCGCCAGCAGCGGCGGCAGGTCATACGCCGCCAGAAAGGCGCGCAGGGCTTCATCGGAAACTTCGGTGTAGACAGCCATAAGCGGTTTACTAGCACGATTCTAGGCGACGTCATCCCTCAGGATCATCGGCAGTCAGAGGAGCTAGTGTATAATGGTGAACCTTTCTATCATCCCCAGTCATCTCAATCAGATAGAACCCGCCGCTAATTAAGTGGACAACGTGAATGCGCAAGAGATTTGTCGTCTGAGCCCGCCAATCGGGCACAGCTTTCAGAAAATCAGCGTAGTTTATGCTGGGTCTGTGAGGGTTTCTCTCGTGAAGAATCTGACAACATGCCTCATACATTTTTTCAAACTCATACTTATCAAGAAAACCTTCTTTTACATACTCTAGTTGAAAGCTGCGTCTTCCGCTGGAATCGCAGCCTTGAGGCTGCACATTGACGGGGCGCGGATAAAAGTTTGGATTCGCGCAAGCAATCTTTTTTAAAATTGCACTCGCTTTCCATACTCCAATTATATCACTATGGATCTTGTTATACTCAGACCGATTCGAAATCAATGAACCAAAGGCAATACATTCCAAAGTTTTCCTAAGTTGAATCGCCAACAACTCAGCCGCCCTCACATCATCTAACTGAATTTCTCTCTTTAAAATACTGGAAACAACAAGGTCGCGCGTCTTGATATTCTCCATCAGTTGGCAATATCTGGAAGCGTCATCATGTTTTTTCATATCTTATGCCACCGCATCCCCCGCGTCATCCCTCAGGATCATCGGCAGGTTGAAAGCGATATTCTCGGTCGCCACCCGCACTTCTTCAACCGTAACAGTGAAGCGCTCGCGCAGAGCAGTCAGCACTTCTTCCACCAGAACTTCCGGGGCCGAGGCGCCTGCGGTGATGCCGACAGCGGCGGGGTTTCCCAGCCAGTCCCAGTCAATCTCGGCGGCGCGCTGGATCAGTCTGGCTTTGGCGCAGCCATGCAGCGTCGCCGCTTCAGCCAGACGTTTGGAGTTGGAGGAGTTGGGCGCACCCAGCACCAGCACCGCATCAACCTTGGGTGCTAATTCGCGCACAGCGGCCTGACGGTTGGTAGTGGCGTAGCAGATGTCCTGCTTCTTGGGCCCGGCGATGGTGGGAAAGCGCGCTTTGAGCGCCGCGATCACTTTCGCGGTATCGTCAAGGGACAGTGTGGTTTGTGTGCAGTAAGCGAGGTTGTCGCCATCGACCACCTGGAGCGTAGCCACATCCTGCTCGTCCTGCACCAGCAACACCGCACCCTCCGGCAGCTGGCCCATGGTGCCGATCACTTCAGGATGACCGACATGGCCGATCAGGATAATCTGACGCCCGTCTTCAAAATGACGTTCCGCCTCACGATGAACTTTGCTGACCAGCGGACAGGTTGCATCAACCGCAATCATCTTGCGATGCTGGGCTTCCAGCGGCACCGACTTGGGCACGCCATGCGCCGAGAACACTACCGGCGCGCCTTCCGGCACCTCGTCCAGCTCTTCGACAAATACCGCGCCCTGCGCCTTCAAACTGTCCACCACATACTTGTTGTGGACGATCTCGTGACGGACATAAACCGGCGCGCCGAACTTCCGGAGCGCCACTTCCACAATCTGAATCGCCCGGTCAACCCCGGCACAAAACCCGCGTGGGGCGGCGAGCAGAACACGAAGCGGAGCTTTTTCAAGGACTTGAGTCATAAACAGGTTGTAGCCGTCTCTGTCACGCCTTGGCAACACTTTGTTAGTAAGTGTGAAGATTTTGTCAATCTTCGTTAATACTTCGTTGCCAGACTTAGAACTCTGCCATAACCTCTTGAATCAAATGGACCGCGACACGATCATCTCTCTGACCTCTCTCCCCGACTCGCGCACCCGTGCGACGGTGGCGGGATTTTTTTGTGAAGCGCAGGGTCATCTGGAAGTGGTGTCGCTGCAATTCTCCGGCTGCAGCCCGGAAGATCGCATCATGCAGGGGCTGGTCGCCCGCTTCATCAACATCGCTATCACCATCGCCGCCGACAGTGAATCGGTCGACAGCGTTTCCGTCGGCACCGCCCGCAGCGAGCTTCTGGCCGCGGTTGGTTGAGGGACTATAACATCAGGAGAACTGCATGCGCACCTCAGCTTCGATACTTTTCGTTGCGGCTCTTCTGATTCTTGCTGCTCTTCTGACTTTTGGCCCAAACTCGGCGAAGGTGGATAATACTGCTGGTATGCCCGACATCATCTTCCTCGCCGATCAAGGCGGCTTTGGCCATCTGGCCTACGATGCCGCGAGAAACCAATATGTCCTACAGGGCCCTATCCACAGCTATGTGGAAGATGATGGGAATATTCGCCTGATGGGTAAGGACGAAGGCGGCGGCCGCTCAGCCGATCCCGGAACCATCGCCGTTACGGCGCAGGGCATCTATGGTAGTACTCCCTATGGCCGTATTCTGCGCTACAACAGCACAGGGGATATTTTGGACTCTAGCAGCCCAGCCCCCCTCCACTACTATCAAGGCAGTGAGAGGAGAGAGACATTTGCCACCGACAAGGGCCTGTTCCAAATGGGCTATAGTGATAAGGACGATTCTACCTTATTTGCTTACAGTTCAGAACTGCAAAAGATCGGTGAACTCTCGCTAAAGCAGCATAATATCGATTTTCTGCAGGTAGGCGACAAACTTTATAGCCTAACCTCCAAGCATGCAACCGAATGCGAGTTTGATTGTGATATTTCCTTTGGCAGCGTGCAGCAGGTAGTAGTTGATATCGCCAATCCGACACAGCCACGAATCATTGATGAGAAGACCATTGCTCTTCAACGAGACTTTGTTGGATCAGCCGAAGCTGTCTCACCAGAGCTGCGAGGCTGGCTGCTCAGGACTTGGCAACTTCACAACCCAGAGAAACTCGAATGGCGAACGATGGAACAGCCGAATAAAGTAGCAGGCCAACTCACGCTTCCACAAGGCATGCGGACTGTGGCTCTAACTAAAACCAGTCCCTTTGCGCTGATCGAAAGTACGGAAGGCAGTCTTTTTCTTCATAGTGTCTTTATTCAGAATAATACCCCAACCCTGAGCAACGGCGTTGCCCTGCCCCTTCATTCTTATGATCACGTCACAATACAACAAGAAAATGGCAAGCTGTTCATAACAGGCAGCGGTAAACTACTTGTTTTTGACCGCTCGGGTCAGTTGGTACTGGAACAGAACTTTAACGTTTCGTCCGGCCTTCGTTCTGACACCACCTTCAGTTTCAAGCGGATCACTTTTGCCCACGGGTTAGAGCGATGAGGCGAAATTGCGCCCCCTCTGACACTGCCCGCAGCGAGCTTCTGGCCGCGGTTGGTTAAACGAATCCCGGTTTCGGTTGAACTTGCCACTGGTATTTTGTAGAGTCTGGCCAACTTCAAAAAACCGGGAGATTTTTTATGTCTGTTTTATCCACAAGAAACAAACTTGATCTGGCCGCTGTGTTCATGTCACTGGCTCTGGTGCAACCGGCGGGCGCGGTGCCGTTCAAGGCCACGGGTCATGTAGATTGGCTTCCTGTCTACGGGCCGGTAGAAGACAAAACCTGTACCGGAAATTACGGCACCAAAAAACCGGGAGACTGGTGGACGACTCTCCAGAATCTGAGCGAGCAGAATAAAGTTCTTGCTCTCGGCAATGACTGCAAAGTCAGGTTTATGACCATTGATCCGGTGACTCTGAAGATAACGGACTTTCTCTCGCCCGCCCCACCCGACCAGAAAACCACCAACGCACCCACCCCCGCCAAACCATGACCATGGCTGGCGGCGGCCTGCGCGACTCGTCCGGCGAAACCAGTTAAAGGGTGCGAGCGCATTTCAGGACACGGCTCAACCTTTGCTGCCCACACCTCTCCCCAGCTTCAATAGCTGATGCGGAGCGAAGCGAGGTCTGAGGCAATGGCGCTGAACACACTGACCAGAGTGGCTGGCGTCGGGGCCGGGAAGTAGTTGGAAGGGGAAGACGCACACCCTTTCAGATAGTCCTCAACTATGGCCCGCCAAGCTGGGGACAGTGCATTCAAATCAAAACCAATGGTGTAGACTCTTATGCCCTCGTCTTTCATGCGGCTGCATAAAGTCTTGGATCGGGCATTAATATAGTCGACATTAGGCATGGAGTTGCCGGAGGTGGTGCCTGGTGGTATCGGATTATAGGCACCATCCACGTTATTATTCAGGCCGTCCGTCATCAGAACCACGGCCTTGTAATGGTCGGGCGCCGCATAGGCTTTGGGCATGGCGGCGGGTACGCCACTCCACCAACCCTGCCAGTTGGGGGAAATGGTCATCCAGCCCCAAAACAAACCCGTCATACTATCGGTGGCTCCGGCAGCCTGTAAGCCATTGAGGCGGGCTTTGAGAAGCGCAGGATCATTCCGGAGTGGGCCAAGTGTATTCGGGTGGCCCTGACATTGCATGGTATAATCAGTACAAACAAGGACCCCGGCGTTGTAGAGGTCGGCATGCATGCATGTCGAGAACGGAGCAAAAATCTGCTGGGCGGGGTTTTTCTCATTCAGATCGTTCGGATTGGACCTCATGCGCATCTGGCCGACATAGTCCTGATTCCACCTGAAATGGGTGTGAGTCACCACCGCCCCTGCCATGGGACAAAAGCTCGTTCCGGCCCAGACATTAAGCGCACCTATCACACTAGGTGGCGCTGCCGCAACCCAAGCATTATAGCCAGAGCCGACAATTACGTTATGATCCCACGGCACAATACTGATATAAATCTTGGGGTCAGGAGCGGCGGACGGATAGAGAATATCCACCAACAACTTCGAAGCGGTTCTGAGAGCAGCGATTTTTTCCCCTGCCATCGAACCCGAAATATCGAGAACCAGCGCAGCTTCCAGCGTGGAGTCCGTTCGTGTAATCTCGGAGATGGCATCGACAACTGCCACGTCATGCCCCAGCAAAATCGGCATCAACAGCAGCGGTACATCGGCTGTTGCCGACACGGTTATCTTACCAGTAGCCGCGCTAGCAACAATCGTCAGCGCCGAAGGAATGGCTCCATAGCGCCCGGTTTTCCAGTTGTTGTTAAAATAGTTATTAATGATGAGGCTGCGGTCAGGCGAGCTGATCGACCGTCCGCCAGCCAGCACTGCCGAGTCAATGGACTGCTGCAGCTGCTGTCTCACCGCATAATAACGGGACGTATCAATAGCCAGCCCCATAAAGCCAATCAGCGGAATCAGCAAAAGGCCGAAGAGGGGGGCAAAGGCACCGCGCTGGTCACTCAATGGACCCTTGGTTGAATTTCGCATTTTACTCTCCTCGCGCCCGAAGCCCGCTCTGCCCGTAAATTTTAGCAGGGCTTTATAAAAATTTTGTTACAAGGATTCCGCCAAGTAAAGAACCCCGCATAACTATATACGGGGTTCCTGAAAATGGCAATCTTTACCTATGGGTTAGTGCATCAGCGATAACCGCCTGATCTGGGCCAGAATATCGGCGAAAGCCGAATTCAGCTCCGCCGCATCAGCCGCATCATAGACTTTGCCAGTTGAGCCGATACAGCTGGTAAGCGCCGACATGGTCGATGCCTTCTGCGGGTTGTCGTTAAGCGCAAAGAGAATGAAGAACACCCGCACCCCCTCCGCCCGCATGTTATTGCAGGTGGTGACCAGACGGCTGAGCAGTTCATTGTAATATGGACCGACCAGCGCATCCCTGTAATTAGGTGCCCAAGGATTGAAATTGGTGCCCACACAGGCACCAGCAGAATTTCTGATCATGCAGGCATAGGGACGACACCCCATGCCTCCAGTCAGCATTGGTTCAAATCCCTTGCTTGTCCGCATGTCGCAGAACCGGACCTGATTGTTCGGCGTATGCAGGACACCATAAGCCGAACTGTCGACGTCACTCCATGACAGTCTGGTGCCGTTTCCTCTGAAAAGAT
>CAYSDE010000028.1:15201-16033 GCA_964429685.1 uncultured Pseudobdellovibrionaceae bacterium | reverse complement strand
TCTGCATTCCGGCGCTTTCCGCAAGCTGCAATACAAGACGCAGGTTTTTATCAACCATGAAAGCGACTATTACCGCACCCGCCTGACCCACAGCCTTGAAGTGGCGCAAGTCACCCGCAGCATTTGCCGCATTCTCAAGCTGGATGAGGATCTGGGCGAGGCGATTGCACTGGCCCATGACCTTGGCCATACCTGCTTCGGTCACACCGGCGAAGATGCCCTGCATGACAGCATGAAAGAGGTTGGTGGCTTTTTTCATAACGACCAGACCCTGCGCAGCGTCACCTTCATCGAACAGCGCTATGCCGGATTTGACGGGCTTAACCTGACCTGGGAAACGATTGAGGGACTGGCCAAACATAACGGCCCGCTCAAAGGCCCGTTTGCCGATATTAAGAAGCATGGCGATGGAGTCACTGAAACAATCGCCGCGCTGGATGCGGTCTGGCCGCTGGAGCTGGACGGTTTTGCCGGTCTGGAAGCACAGGTGGCGGCGCTGGCTGACGACATCGCCTATACCGCGCATGATCTGGATGACGGGCTGCGCGGCGGCTATTTCACCCTTGATGATTTGCGTGAGCTGCCCCTGATCGGCCCCATCCTTGATGAAGTGCGGCGCAACTGGCCGGATATTGACGAACGTCGCCAGCGTCATGAAATGCATCGCCGTCTGGTCAATCTGATGGTGGGTGATGTGGTAGCCGAAACCCGGCGGCGGCTTGAAACACTCCAGCCGAAATCGGTGGAAGATGTTCGCGCCGCCAACCGCGCCTGTGTCAGCTTCAGCGAAACGCTGCGACCGGATGAGCGGGTGGTGCGGGCCTATCTCTTC
>CAYSDE010000028.1:0-15191 GCA_964429685.1 uncultured Pseudobdellovibrionaceae bacterium | reverse complement strand
CAAGAGTTTCAAGGTTAACCGCGTCCGCCTTAAGGCGTTCCGCATCGTGCAGGATCTGTATCGCGCCTTCATGTTTCATCCCGATACCCTGCCGCCGGACTGGCAGCAGAAAATGGAAAACGCCGAAACCGAACCGCAGAAAGCACGGGTGGTCGCCGACTATATCGCTGGCATGACCGACCGCTTTGCGATAGACGAGCATCGGCGGCTGTTTGATATGAATGTGCAGGTGTGAAAGGCAGAGAAATAGGCACCTCATTCCGGCGCACGCCGGAATCCAGACTTGCGAGCGTCTGCGAGCCAAAGAGTCTTTTCGCCGCTGACGCGGCTTAGCTGGATTCCGGCGTGCGCCGGAATGAGGTAGTTTCGGCGGTGAGTGCGGGTTCAATAATGGAGAAAAGCAGCGTGATTCAGAACGTCTTTCGTGAGTTTGCCGAGTACGTTAAAAAGGCCGTGTCCGAACTTGGTCTGCCCGAAGTTCCTTTTGCGGTTGAGCTGCCGCGTGAGGCCGCGCATGGGGACTGGACCACCAATATCGCCATGGTGCTGACCAAGCAGGCGGGTAAACCGCCGCGTGTATTGGCTGAGCAGATTCTGCCCTTGCTGGCGGCGCATGCGGATATTGAGAAGGTCGAGATCGCCGGGCCGGGGTTCATCAATGTCACCATGAAGACGGCCTTCTGGCAGCAGCAGCTGGCAAGTGTGCTGGAAGCCGGAACGCATTTCGGGGACAGTGCGCTGGGCGGCAATGTCGGCATCAATATCGAATTCTGCTCCGCCAATCCGACCGGCCCAATGCACACCGCCCATGCCCGGGGCACCTGCCTTGGCGATGCGCTGGCCAATCTGCTGGGCAAGGTCGGCTACAAAGTTACGCGTGAATATTACATCAATGATGCCGGTAATCAGGTTGATATTCTGGGACGCTCCACCCATCTGCGTTACCGTGAAGCGCTGGGAGAGGTGATTGGTGAAATTCCCAAAGGCCTTTATCCCGGCGACTATCTGAAGGATGTAGCGCAGGCGCTGGTCGCCCGCGACGGGGATAAATGGCTGAAAGTGCCTGAAGCAGAATGGCTGCCGCCGCTCAAGGCGTTTGCAATGGAGCAGCTGCTGACTGCCATCAAGCGCGACTTGCAGTCGTTGCATGTGACGATGGATGTTTACACCTCCGAAAAAGCCATTCGTGACAGCGGCAAGGTCGATGTGGCCTATAAGCTGCTGAAAGACCGTGATCTGATTTACACCGGCCTTCTGGAAAAGCCCAAAGGGCGGGATATTCCCGACTGGGAGCCGGTGGAGCTGGAACTGTTCCGCGCCACCAATTTCGGGGACGATACAGATCGTCCGGTGCGCCGCGCTGATGGCAGCTATACTTATCTGATGCCGGATATTGCCTATCATTATGACAAATTCGTCCGCTCGGGGCCGATGCTGGTGACGGTGGTCGGCGCCGATCATGGTGGCTGGGCCAAGCCGATAAAAGCCGCTGTTGCTGCTGTCACCGACGGCAAGGCGCAGTTCTCCATCAAGATGGTGGCGATGGTCAACACGCTGGACAATGGCGAGCCGGTGCGGATGAGCAAACGCGCTGGCACCTTTGTGACCCTCAACGATATTGTTGAGCGGGTTGGCGGCGATGTCATGCGCTTTGTCATGCTGACCCGTCGCCCGGAAGAAGTCATCGATTTTGACTTTACCAAGGTGGTGGAACAGTCGAAAGACAATCCGGTTTTCTATGTGCAGTATGCCCATGCCCGCTGCCGCTCGGTGCTGCGTCAGGCCAGCGCGCAGGGGTTGCTGCCGGACAGCAGCAAGCTGGCCGAGTTGACCGATTCGGATGAACTGGGGCTGATCAAGAAGCTGCTGAGCTGGCCGCGACTCGTCGAACAGGCCGCGATTGCTCAGGAACCACACCGGATTGCCTACTACCTGCAGGAAACTGCTGCAGGTTTGCACGGATTGTGGAATAAAGGATCGGAAGACGCTACCCTGCGTTTCATCCGGGCCGATGCTCCGGCGGCAACTGCCGCCCGTCTGGCTCTGGTGGCGGCGGTAGCCACTGTAATTGCCTCCGGCCTTGCTGTGCTGGGAGTGACCCCTGTTGAGGAGATGCGTTGAACATGACTACGATTGCCCCGCCCCCGCCGCCCGCGCCCCTGATGTCTGCCTTGGCCCCCCAACAAGCCGATCCGGTTCGCCCCGGCCATACTGTCCATGCGGGCGGTTACAGGCTGGCCCGCAATATCCGTCTGGGTGCGATTGCCTTGGCCGTGCTGGGTGTCGCCGCTTTCGGGATCATCATTGTCAGCGCCTATGACAGCACGCCTTCGCCCAGTGATGTGCCACTAGTCAGTGCCGGAGAAACTCCCGCCCGTGAACGTCCGGTGGAAGAGGGTGGAATGCAGGTGGCTAACCGCGACTCAACCGTCTTTAACAGCCTCGCATCCGGCCCGGTTGATGCCCCGGTTGAGCAGTTGATGCCCGCCCCGGAGCAGCCGGTTGACATGCCCGCCCCCGACATGGGGTCAGCCGCAGGGACAATGCCGCCGCCGCGCCGCCCGGATGGTTCGCCTGCCCTGACAGCGGATGAAATTCGTATGATGCACGCTCAGCGCCGCCAGCAGATGACCCAGCCCGGGGATGCCGCCTCGCAGGCCATGAACCAGCTGGAAACTGCGGCCAACAATGTCCCCGCCGGTGTCACCGATGGTATGACCTCGACCGTGGTGCCGGAACGGCTTGAACCTCCGGTGGCAGCTGGTCAGAGAAATGTGAGCGCTCCTGCGCCTGTAGCGGCTGCTCCGGCGGTCATCGCTGAAAGTGCAACGGCATCAGCCCCGCAGATTTCTGATGAGGGCTCGGCGGTGACCGAGGATCAGGCTGAAGCGCCAGCGGTTGCTGCTGCTCCTGCACCGGTTCGGACACCTGCCGCAGCAACCACTGCACCGCCGCGTCAGGCTGCTCCCCGTGCTGCTACGCCAACGGTGGGTGCTAACCGCCTTGTGCAACTGGGAGCGGTTCGCAGCGAAGAATCGGCCAAGGCTGAATGGCGTCGTCTCCAGACCCGTTACCGCGCTCAGTTGGGTGGGCTGGAAGTCTCCATTCAACAGGCCGATCTGGGAGCGCGAGGCATTTACTGGCGGGTTCGCGGCGGCCCGGTCAGTGCGGAAGAGGGCAAGAAAATTTGTGACGCTCTCAAGAGTGCAGGCCAGAACTGCATGGTTGTAGGGCGCTGAACTGTGCCTGCGCCCAAAGCCGTTATCTTCGGTTGCAAGTCGCACCAGCTGACGGCGGAGGAACGCCAGCTCTTTTCTGCGACCCGGCCTTTCGGGCTTATCCTGTTTGCCCGCAATATTGATACCCCCCGGCAGGTGATGGATCTGTCGGCGGAGTTTCGCGCTTGCGTGGGGCGTGCTGAAGCCCCGGTGCTGATCGATCAGGAAGGCGGGCGCGTGGCCCGCCTCAAATCTCCGCATTGGGAAGAGTATCCGGCGGCGGCCAGACTGGGCCGCCTTTACGAACATGACGCAGTGAGCGGCGTCGCGGCGGCCAAACTGCTCGGCCGTTTGCTGGCATGGCAGCTGCGCCCGTTTGGCATTACGGTAAACTGTGCGCCGGTTGCAGATTTGCGCTTTGACGGGGCTGATAATGTGATTGGTGATCGGGCTTTCAGTACCAACCCGGAAGCCGTGGCCAAACTGGCCCGGGCGGTGTGTGACGGGCTGATGGCGGGCGGGGTTTTTCCGGTTATCAAGCATCTGCCCGGTCATGGGCGCGCCACGGCCGATACCCATAAGGAAAAAGCGGTGGTCGATACGCCGCTGGAGGAATTGCGCAAGACCGACTTCGTGCCCTTCAGTGCGTTGCGGGACATGCCGTTCGGCATGACCGCCCATGTGACTTATACCGCCATTGATCCCGATAACTCGGCGTCGCTGTCGCCCAAGGTCATTCAGGTCATTCGCAAACAGATCAAATTTTCCGGTCTGCTGATGAGTGACGATCTGACCATGAAGGCGCTGACCGGGGATATGGCCACGCTGGCCAAGGGCGTTCTCAAGGCCGGCTGTGATCTGGCGCTCTACTGCAAGCATGATGTGGACGAGATGGCCAGCATTGCCGAGGCGGTGGGGCCGATGTCGACGGAGGCGGTGCTGCGCTGGCAGAAAGCCCGCAAGTCGCTGCGGCGCCTCAAGCTTTTTGATCCGTCGCTGGCGCGGGCCGAGTTCAGACAGTTGCTGAGTTATGCGCCAAAGTCCTGATCCCGGCACTCTGGTCAACTGGCTGCTGGCCAGTCTGGTCGCCATTACCTTTCACGAGGCCGCACATGGCTGGGTGGCGTGGAAACGCGGCGATCCGACCGCTTATCAGCAGGGGCGGGTCACATTCAACCCGCTCAAACATATTGACCCCTTTGGCACGGTACTTCTGCCTGCCGTCATGGTACTGGCGGGGATGCCCTTTACCTTTGGCTGGGCCAAGCCGGTGCCGGTGTTTTTTGAGCGGCTGAAGAGCCCGCGTTGGGACGGGGTGCTGGTGGCGCTGGCCGGGCCGGGGATCAATCTGGTGCTGGCCTTGGCGGCGGCGGCCCTGTTGTCCCTTCTGCAGAAGCTGGATATTTTGTCCGGGGCAGGCGGGGCTTTTCTGGTCAGTTTTCTGACGATTAATCTGGTTCTGGCGGTTTTTAACCTTTTGCCGGTGCCGCCGCTGGATGGCTACCGGGTGGTGAGCGGTTTTTTACCCCTCCGGCTGTCGAAAAAGCTGGCTAGAATCGAGCGCTATGGGCTAGGAGTGGTGCTGCTTGGTCTGTTTGTCACGCCATGGCTGCTTGGCTTGATGGGGGTTCGCTTTGACCCGATGGCGGTTCTGCTGCGCGAGCCGGTGCTCTGGCTGATGGAATGCTTTACAGACTGGTTCGGAATTGACTGGGTGAGTTTGTAACAATGGAAGCCGTAACCAACCTGACTGAAGCTACCGCCGCCGCGCCGGAAGGCGAAGCGTTGCTGGTGCTGTCGCTTGAAGGCTTCGAAGGCCCGATTGACCTTCTGCTGCATCTGGCCCGCGACCAGAAGCTTGATCTGGCGCGCATCTCAATCCTCAAACTGGCCGAGCAGTATCTGGCTTTTATCGAGCAGGCCCGCGAATTGCGGCTGGAAGTCGCCGCCGATTATCTGGTGATGGCGGCATGGCTGGCCTATCTCAAATCGCGGATGCTGTTGCCCAAGCATGAGCGCAGCGCCGAGGATGAGCCCACCGGTGAAGAGCTTGCCGCCGCGCTGGCGTGGCAGCTGAAGCGCCTTGAATCGATGCAGAAAGCCGCCCGCGATCTGCTGTCCCTGCCGCAAGCCGGGATCCATACTTTTACCCGCCCTGCACCGGAAGGGCTTGTGACGGTGACGCGGGATCAGCCCAGCGCCGAGATTTATGATCTGCTCGCTGCCTATGCCGCCATCAAGAAGCGCACCGAAAAGCCCCCGGCTCTGCGTTTTGCGGCAATGGATCTCTATTCGATTGAAGAGGCGATTGAACGTCTGCGCGCCATGATCGGTCATATGCCGGACTGGACGACGATTAACAGCTTCCTGCCGCGTGGCCGCCAGGACGGGCTGATGGGACGCTCGGCGATTGCCTCCACCCTGATCGCCAGTCTTGAACTCGCCAAGCAGGGGCTGCTGGAAGTACGGCAGGATCAGAATTATGCTCCCATTTTTGTGCGCCGGACCGCCGGGGCCCATCTGCATCTGGTTAAAGAGGACATGCCATAATGACTGAACAGGCCGAAGTGATGGACGAAGAGATGCTGGATGTCACCGTTGCGACGCTGTCGCCGGTGCTGGAAGGTGAAGCCAGAACCCGCGCCCAGCTGCGGGTGATTGAAGCGCTGCTGTTTGCCTCGGCTGGCCCGCTGGACATTCCGACCATTGAACGCCATTTGAACCGTGGCCCGCTGGGCGAGGGGGCTGATATTCGCGCCCTGCTGTCCCGGTTGCAGGAAGACTATGCCGGGCGCGGCATTGACCTGATTGAATCCGGGGCCCGTTTCAGCCTGCGGACGGCGTCGGATCTCGCCAACTATCTGCGTCATGAAACCGTCAAGCCGGTCAAGCTCAGCCGGGCGATGGCCGAGACGCTGGCGGTGATTGCCTATCACCAGCCGGTGACCCGGGCCGAGGTCGAAGCCATTCGCGGGGTTGCGACGTCCAAGGGCATTCTGGATTATCTGATGCAACTGGGCTGGGCCCGTCCCGGTCGCCGCCGTGAAACGCCGGGCCGTCCTTTGACATGGATCACGACACCGGTTTTTCTCGATCATTTCGGGCTTTCCTCCACCAACGACCTGCCCGGCATGGAAGAGCTGCGCGCCACCGGTCTGCTGGATACACAGGCCGGCCCGACCTATGGTGTCCTGACCCCGTCCGACGAAGCTGAACTGCCGCCGCCGGTTGATGAGAATTTCGAGAGCGAGCCGGAGTTCCTGCCCAGCGAGGAAACCGTTGCTGCTGAAGTCGCCGCTGAAGTCGAGATCGAAACCATCGTTGATGGCGATGCCGAAGAACTGCTCGAAGAGATTACAGATGACGACGATGATGGCTTCGACGATGAGGACGACGACGACGAAGATGATGAAGAGGAAGACGCCCTTCTCGACGAAGTCGCAACCGAGGACGAGTTGGAACCGGCGTAACACCACGGTTCCTATGTGAAAAGCGGAGAGTGAGTCCGATTATGTTCACTCAAACACATCGTCATGCCAGCGCAAGCTGGCATCTTTGGCGGCGAGACAAGACTCCAGCTTGCGCTGGAGTGACGATAGGGGCCAAAACCTCATTCGCTTGAAACGCCCAATGCAGCGACTTTCCCCTTGAACTGGCTGCGATCCATTTGCTACTGTCCCGCGCATGAAAAAAATACGCGCCATTTACTGGGATCTTGACGGTACGCTGTATCGCTATCATCCACGGGCCAGCTATCTCTATGGGTGTCTGGTGGCTCGGGCGGCTCGGGCTCTTGGTGCTACAGAGACGGAAAAGCAGATCATTGAGCACCACATCAAAGTGGTTGATCCTCATCATTACCCGGAGAGTTTGAGGAATAACGGCGAGTTTGATCGTCACCGTTATCATCATCTGATTCAGGACGGGCTGGATGTCGACATTATGGTCGAAGAGGTTGGCGGCGTAAGAGAGGCCTTTGCCAGCTCGCGCCTACCTCACGCTTTGATAACCCATGGGTCAAAGCCGTGGGCGAAGCGGGCGCTTGGCAAGCTGGGGCTCCGCGAGTATTTCTCCGATGAGTGGCTCTTTGGTTTTGAAGACTTTGATTTTCACGGCAAGGAGGCCTCCGCAAAAGCATATCTTCAGGTTCTTAACCAGCTTGGGCATAAGCCGGACGAAGTAGCTATGGTGGAAGACAGCCCGCGCAATCTGGTTCATGCCCATGCCATTGGCATGACAACCATTCTGGTTAATCATGGAAAATTGTTGGCTGAATTACCTGACTATATCGATGCCCAGCATGCCCATGTCGCGGATGTGCTGGAAATGCTGGCATGAGGCCTTCCTTTTGCCTTGAACTTGTGTTCGCGCTTTTGCTACTCTCCCGGCCATGAAGACAATACGCGTTATTTACTGGGATCTTGACGGGACGGTTTACCGTTTTCACAAAGAATCCAACCACAATTGCAGTCGCTCGGCGGCGCGGGCAGCTCGGGCTTGCGGGGCAACCGAGTCGGAAGATTGGCTGTATGACCATTTCTGCCGTGTTATGAACCCCCATCACTATCCGGACAGTCTGAAGAACAACAGCCGGCTTGACCGTCTCGACTATCATCACCGCTATCATGATGGTGTGGATGTTGATCGGGTGGTTGAAGAGATGGAAGGTGTGCGCGAAGCCTTCGCCCATTCGCGCTTGTCTCACGTTCTGGTGACGCATGGTTCGCGGCCTTGGGCGCAGCGTGTGCTTACCAAACTCGGGCTTTGTCAGTATTTTCCTGACGAGCGGATATTTGGTCTCGAAGACCTTAATTTTAGCGGCAAGGACGTCTCAGTAGAAGCATATCGGCAGGTTCTTGGCCAGCTTGGGCATAATCCCGCCGAAGTAGCTATGGTGGAAGACAGCCCGCGCAATCTGGTTCATGCCCATGCCCTCGGCATGAAAACCGTTCTGCTTAATCATAGGGAACCCCTGCTCGAGTTGCCTAAACATGTTGATGCCCAGTGCTTCCATGTGGCTGACGTGCTGGGAATGCTGGAGAAACCGGCTCGTCGTCGGGTATTAACGCCACATTGCGCTTAAGGCCGCGTTCTGCCAGACTAAGACGTTTAAAACTAGGGCGTTAACGGTTTTGGAGTGCGTGCTATGGGTTTCGGTTTTCGTGAACTGGTTGTCATTCTGGTGATTGTGCTGCTGCTCTTCGGAGCCAAGCGCTTGCCGTCCATCATGGGCGATCTGGCCCGGGGCTTCAAAAGCTTCAAGGACGGCTTGAAGGATGAGCCCGCCAAGCCGGTGGATGATAAAACCAACCAGCCGCCCAGTCCGCCGCAGGGCTAGGCGATGTTCAACATCGACTGGGAAGAGATGGCGATTGTTGCCGTGGTGGCGCTGCTGGTGCTGGGGCCGAAGGAATTGCCCGGCCTGATGCGTACCGCTGGCCAGATGGTGCGTAAAGCCCGCCTGATCGCTCATGACTTCCGCCTCAGTCTGGACGAAATGGTGGAAGAGGCAGAACTCAAGGACGTTGAAGAAAAGGCGTTCAGGCAGGCGGTTGCGGTGGAGCCTGCGGTCAAACCTTCTTCTCTTCCGCAAGCGGGAGGAAACGCCCCGCCAAGTGCAGCACCGGACGGCGGGAGTGAGCGGCAGCAATGATCGAGCCTCTTCACCCCCTCCCTAACCCTCCCCCGCCAGCGGGAGAGGGACTCATGATCGAAGACGCCCGCATGAGCATGTTGGATCACTTGGTCGAGTTGCGGCACCGGTTGCTGTGGTCGCTGGCGGCTTTTGCAGCGGCCTTTGTGGTCTGCTATGGGTTTGCCGAGTCGATTTACGGCTTTCTGATGCAACCGCTGGCTGATGCCCTCCATGGCGAGAACCGGCGGATGATTTATACCGGCCTTACTGAAGCCTTTTTTACCTATCTCAAGGTTTCTGCCTTTGCTGCCTTCTTTCTGGCGTTTCCGGTGATTGCCAATCAGGTCTGGAAATTTATCGCTCCCGCGCTCTACAAAAACGAGCAACGGGCCTTTCTGCCCTTCCTGATTGCCACCCCGGTGCTGTTTTTTGCCGGGGCGGCGCTGCTGTATTACGGGGTGATGCCGCTACTGATCAACTTCTTTGTCGGGTTTGAGAAGCCGGGCGGCGATGGTCAGCTGCCCATCCAGCTTGAGGCCCGGGTCAGCGAGTATCTGAGTACGATCATGCAACTGATTCTGGGATTTGGTGTTGCTTTCCAGTTGCCGGTGCTGCTGACCCTGCTGGCCAAAGCCGGGCTGTTAAGTGCTAAGTTGCTGGTTGAAAAGCGCCGGTATGCCATTGTCGGCATCTTCGTGCTGGCCGCTGTTTTAACCCCCCCGGACGCCATTTCCCAGTGCATATTGGCCGTTCCGCTGCTGATACTCTACGAAGTATCAATCTTTGCATGTCGGCGGGTTGAAAAGAAACGCGCTGAAGGCTAATAAGGTAGCCTGAAAAGGATACCATCATGCACGACATCAAATTCATCCGCGAGAACCCCGCTGCTTTTGACGCCGGTCTGGCCCGCCGTGGCCTTGCCGCTGTCGCCAAGGACATTCTGTCCGAGGATGAAAGACGCCGGGGATTGCTGACCGAGATTCAGGCATGGCAGGCCCGCCGCAACGAAGCCTCGAAGGAAATCGGCCACGTCAAGAAAGTGGGCGGTGATGCCGGGGCCCTGATGAACGAGGTTGCCGAACTGAAAGAAAAGATCGCGGGTGCCGAGCATGATGAGGACCGTCTGGGACGCGGCATCGATGTACGGATGTCGGCGATCCCCAATATTCCGGCTGAAGATGTGCCGCTGGGCAAGGACGAGCATGACACTGTGGAATTGCGCCGCGTTGGCGAAGTGCCGCGCATCAACAGCGCCCGCGAACATTTTGAGTTGGGCGAAGCCCTCGGCTTGATGGATTTTGAAGCAGCGGCCAAGCTGTCGGGCTCCCGTTTTACCCTGCTCAAGGGGGCGCTGTGCAATCTGGAGCGCGCTCTCGGCCAGTTTTTCCTCGACACCCACACCCGCGAGCATGGTTATACCGAAATGAGCCCGCCGCTGATGGTACGGGATGCGGCCGCCTATGGCACCGGTCAGTTACCCAAATTCTCCGAGGATCTGTTTCAGACCACACGCGGGGACTGGCTGATTCCGACTGCTGAAGTGCCGCTGACCAATCTGGTCGCCGAAAGTATTGTAGCCTCGGAAGAACTGCCGCTGCGCATGACCGCCATGACTCCCTGTTTCCGTTCGGAAGCCGGATCGGCGGGCAAGGATACCCGCGGCATGATCCGCCAGCACCAGTTCTATAAGGTCGAGATGGTCAGCATCACCACCCCGGATCAGTCAGTCGCCGAGCATGAGCGCATGACCACCTGTGCCGAAGCCGTGCTGAAAAAGCTTGAACTGCCCTTCCGCACCATCGTGCTTTGCACTGGCGACATGGGTTTCTGCAGCCAGAAGACCTATGATATTGAAGTCTGGTTGCCGGGGCAGAATGCCTATCGTGAGATTTCCAGCTGCTCGAACTGCGGCGATTTTCAGGCCCGCCGCATGAATGCGCGCTGCCGGGGCAAGGATGAAAAGGCGACCCGCTTTGTCCATACCCTCAACGGCTCGGGTGTGGCGGTTGGGCGGGCGCTGATTGCCATCATGGAAAATTACCAGCAGCCCGATGGCTCGATTGCCATTCCGTCCGTGCTGCAGCCTTATATGGGCGGCCTCAAGCTCATTGAGGTCAAGCGCCTTAAGGCGGCCTGATCGATGCTGAAGGCTCCTTTCAACCTCAGCCGCGCCCGCGTCCTGCTTACCAATGACGACGGAATCAATGCGCCCGGCCTGATGCTGCTGGAAGAAGTGGTGCGCCCGCTGGTGCATGAACTGATTGTGGTGGCGCCGGAGCATGAGCAGTCCGGCAGTAGCCATACTGTCACCATGCGTCACCCGCTGCGGCTGCGTGATGCCGGAAGCGGTCATTATGCGGTCGATGGTACCCCGCCGGATTGCGTGATTATGGGCGTTCGCCATGTCATGAAGGACAATCCGCCGGATCTTGTGCTGTCGGGGATCAATCGCGGCGACAATATGGGCGAGCGGGTGCATTATTCCGGCACACTGGCCGCCTGTTTTGAAGCGGGCTTGATCGGCATTCCGGCTATCGGCTTCAGCCAGTACCGCCAGTGGGGGCATCATCCCAATTATGACGCAGCGCGGCACTGGTTGGGTCCCGTCCTCAAGAAACTGCTGAGTGTATCATGGACGGAAGGCAGCTTCATGAGCGTCAATTTCCCGCTGGTGGAGGATGGCAAGGTTAAAGGCGTCCGTGCCACCCGCCTTGGCCGCCAGCACATGACCGAGCTGACTCCCGGCACCGATCCGCGTGGTCTGCCCTATTACTGGAACAACCGCGCCACCGATCTGACCAATGCGATTGACGCCGGACTCGATACCGACATTGGCGCGGTGCAGGCCGGTTACATCGCCGTTTCCCCCATCTCCATCGATCCCACCCATCACGCCAGCCTGGAGGCGATGAACGAGGTGTTGTCGTCATGACCCCGCCAGTGCGGCCAGAACGCAAGATCCGGTTGCTGATGAAGCTGCGCAAGGACGGGGTTTCGGATGCGCGGGTGCTGGCCGCGCTGGAAAAGGTGCCGCGTGAGGCGTTTCTGCCGGACATGTTTCATGATCGCGCTTATGAGGATACCGCCCTGCCGATTGGTCACGGGCAGACTATCTCCCAGCCGCTGGTGGTGGCGCTGATGACGCAGGCGCTGGAAGTCGGCCCCCGGATGAAGGTGCTGGAAATCGGCACCGGCTCGGGGTATCAGGCGGCTGTATTGTCGCACCTCTGCCGCCGGGTCTATTCGATTGAGCGGCACCGGCCCTTGCTGGAAATGGCCAAAGCCCGCTTTGACGTGCTGAAAGTCCGCAATATCAGCACGCGGGCGGGAGACGGAATGCTCGGCTGGCCTGAGGTGGCCCCGTTCGAACGGATCATTGTCACCGCCGCAGCCGGTCAGACTGTGCCAAAGGCGCTGCTTGACCAACTCGCAGAAGACGGCATCATGATCCTGCCGATGGGAGGAGACAAAGCCAGCCAGTTCATCGTCAAAGTGACTCGTCGTGACGGGGAGTTTTTCAGCCAGCAGTTATGGCCGACCCGTTTTGTGCCGCTGTTGCCGGGCGATCCCGGTGCCGAGTCTGAACCGGATGATCCGCTGGCCGCGCTCTACAAGGATATTCCCAAGCTGGAGGAACTGAGATGATGAGACTTCGCCGCCTTTCCGTACTTGCCTGCACTGTGCTTCTGCTGGCTGCCTGTGCCCGTTCGGGTCCGCCCGCGCCGGTTGAAATCCGGGGAGTCGGGGCAGGAGAAGTCCGGCCCGGTAGTGGCGCGTCCCAGACCTCGCCGTCACCGGTCATGGGCGGCACTTATGCGCCGCCGCCCGGCTATGGCGCGTCACGTGGCAGTATAGAAGCCCAGTCGCTGGGCGCCGAACCGAATGATCCTTACAGCCAGAGTGCCCATGGTGGAACGGTTGCTCCGGCTCAACTGGGGCAGATTCCGCCTGCGTCTACGCCTTATTCCCAGCCGCAACCCCAGCCACCTTATTCAGCGCCGGGGCAGCCTCAGCCGCTTGTACCGCCCGCAAATCCGGCTACAGCCCCGGCGGCAGTAACTTCGCCCCAACCTGCTGCTGCCCCCTCTACCGCACCTGCCGATCAGGGGAGCGGGGAGTTTGGCTGGCCGTTGCGGGGTCGTCTGATTTCCGGCTATGGCCTCAAGCCTGATGGCCAGAAGAATGAAGGCCTCAACATCGCCGCCCCGATGGGAACGTCTGTTTTTGCATCCAAGGCGGGCACGGTGGCCTATGCCGGTAACGAGCTGCGCGGTTTTGGCAGCATGGTGCTGGTGCGGCATACCGGCGGCATGTTCTCGGTTTACGCGCATCTCGACCAGATTTCGGTCAGCAAGGGTGCAACGGTCACTAAAGGGCAGGTGGTTGGCACGGTTGGCCAGTCCGGCGGCATGACCGAACCGCAGCTGCATTTCGAGATTCGCCAGAACTCTACCCCGCAAGATCCCATGCGCTATCTGGGGCGGTAGCCTCTGGTCTTTCAGGCCGGTGTTTGTTATAAGGTCAATCCCAGACACGGGCGCGTCAGTCTCGTGAACATGTCTGACTGGGGTCTGCGAGATGAATGCTGTCTCTGAGCCTGTAAGCTTTGCCCAAAAACGCGAAGCAGCCTTGCCACTGGCTTTTGCGTGGCTGGAGATTTATGGATTATTGCCGCCCAAGCGGTTCTTTCCCGAAGTTGCTCCACATATGAACGCCGGAGTGCTACGGAGAAAAGACTATCACGAGTTGCAGTGCGGCGTCTGTCCCTACTGTCTTGACCGGATGCCTCACCAAATGCGTCCGCCCAAAAGAGCGAAACCGTTGAAAAATTTTCCGCCTGCAGTAAGTCGTAAGGTTCTCGCCACGCTGCGACGGAGTGTCACCCGCGACCATATCGACCCGAGAGGCCTTGGCGGGCCAAACATGGTCTTTAATGTCGTTGGGGCTCATGGTCAATGCAACTGTGCCAAGGGTGAAATTTCACTTATCATGTATATGTGGGCCAAAGCCACCGGGCGGCTGAATTTTGTCCGTCGTGCCCATGCAGGCAAGGGTATCAAGGCCCAAGCCATGAAAACCCGGCAGAATCCGGTACAGCAGGCCTTACGGGCCGCCTGAGCAGGTCGGAATTGCATCTTTCTGCAAGGTCTGTATAGTTCGCCCGAATTCAAGGGAGTTTGACCATGCTAATTTCGACCGCTTATGCCTCTGACGCCGCCAGCACCGCTGCCACTGCCGCAACCGGGACGCAGGCAGCCGGATCGCTGCTGATGACCTTCGCGCCGCTAGTGCTGGTCTTCATCATCTTCTATTTCTTCCTCGTTCGTCCGCAGCAGAAGCGGATGCAGGAATTCCAGAAGCTGGTATCCAGCCTGCGCCGGGGCGATCGCGTGGTCACCACCGGAGGCATCATCGGCACCATTACCAAGGTTGAAACCACTTCACCTGAAGTGATGGTTGAAATTGCCGAAGGGGTGCGGGTGCGGGTGCAGCGCGGTGCCATCGCCGAAGTTCTCGCCAAGACCGCGCCGGTCGGCAAGGATGATGATGCGACTCCTCCCGTCATTGAAAAGAAGTAAATTCAGCCATGGCCCAACCGCAAAGCTCAATGCTCTATTATGCCACGTGGAAGAAATGGGCGACCATTGCCCTTTGCGTGCTGTCGGTTCTCTATGCTGCGCCCAACCTGCTGCCGCGTACAGTCAGTGACAGGATTGCCGCCGAGGTTCCGGCATGGGTTCCGGTGCATCCGGTCAATCTCGGTCTTGACCTGCAGGGCGGTTCTTACATCCTGCTCAAGGTGGACACTGCCGCCGCCATGAAAGACCGGCTGTCCAGCCTGATCGACGTGGTGCGGCAAGAGTTGCAGCAGCGCCGGATTGGGTATATCGGCCTTGAGTCGCGGGACAAGGGCATAGCCTTCACCCTGCGCGATGCTGCAACTGCCGAGCAGATGCGCGAGGTCAGCCGCAAGGTCGATGCTGATCTTTCCTTTGATGTAGCTAATGGTACCGATGTGACTCTGAGTTTCCCGGATGCCGTGCTGCAGAAATACACCCGCGACACGCTGCAGAAGTCGATTGAAATTGTGCGCCGTCGTATCGACCAGACCGGCACCCGCGAGCCGCTGATTCAGAGTACTGGCGATGACCGCATTCTGTTACAGCTGCCCGGCGTCAGTGATCCCGGCCAGATCAAGCGCCTGCTCGGCCAGACGGCCAAGATGACTTTCCATCTGGTTGATGAAGCCGCCACCATGGCGGGCGGATTGCAGGCCCCGCCCGGTTATATCTCGGTGCCGACCAGCCCGGAGATCCGTCCGGCATTGATCGCATCCT
>CAYSDE010000027.1:11631-16482 GCA_964429685.1 uncultured Pseudobdellovibrionaceae bacterium | reverse complement strand
TGGTAATGTGGTTGAGCTGCGCCCCTCCGTCCTCCGCCCGGATGGTAGTGAGGAATATTATCTGAATGGCAAGCGTCACCGCGAAGGCGCTCCGGCCTTTTACAAACCGGAACCGGATGGCGGCTGGACAGAGATATGGTACGAAGCCGGACTGATCAGCCGCATGCCCGAAGACGGCCCGGCCAAAATCGTTTATGATGCAAACGGCGTCATTACCTTCGAAGTCTCCATCTACAAAGGTGCCGAGGTTCAGGAAACCACGCTGGGCGAAGCCGCCGCCCCGGTCAAGGCTCTGCAGGAAATGATTACCAAGGTCGCCCTCAACTTCAAATGGTTTGAAGAATCCATAGACTTCCAGTTGCTGCGCGGCCAGCTTGATTTTGCCAGCAGTCGCAGCAAAACTCCGGTTGACCAACTGATCCGCCAGATGACCAAAGACGGGGAGCAGGTCAGTCTGCGCTGGGATATTGATCGCAGCCTTGAGCAGGATGAGCGCAACAAAATTCGCTACAACAACCTGTTGGACTCTGTCCGGCTACTGGGTGATCGTATGACAGAAGCTGCACAGGCCATGCGTTTTGTACACGGAGATCCCGGCATCATCAACGCAATCTGGAACAAGATCATGCGTGACCTTGATCGGGTGTGCGAGCGGGGTCTGCGCATTCCCGGTGAACCGGGCAAAACCACGGTCGATGATTTCCTTGTGATCCGGCAGGACGCCAAGAAGTTCTTCCAGTCCCTGCAGGACCTCAACAAGTCCTTCAGCGCCACCGGTCGCTGACACAGACCGCAAACTGCTTGCACTGGACAGGCATAATGGCCTAGTTTGCGGCCATGTCTACTATTGCACCCATCCACATCGTCGGGGCTGGCCTGGCCGGTTCGGAAGCTGCTTGGCAGATTGCCAGTGCCGGTCTGCCGGTTGTCCTGCATGAAATGCGCCCGACGCGCATGACCGAAGCCCACCAGACCGGCAAATGCGCCGAACTGGTCTGCTCCAACTCCTTCCGCTCGGATGATGCCGAGCATAACGCGGTCGGGTTGCTGCATGAGGAAATGCGCCGCTGCAACTCACTCATTCTGGCGATGGCTGACCGCCACAAGGTTCCGGCTGGTGGAGCGCTGGCGGTTGACCGCGAAGGCTTCAGCGAGGCCGTGACCGCCGCCCTCAAACAGCATCCGAATATCCGCTTTGAAACGGGCGAACTGGACGGTCTGCCTCCGGCTGACTGGGGCCAGACTATTATTGCTACCGGCCCCCTCACCACCCCGGCTCTCAGCGCCGCCATCCGCGAATTGACCGGTGAAGAGTCTCTGGCCTTCTTCGATGCCATCGCCCCGATTGTGCATATCGAGAGCGTCAACATGGAGCGGGCTTGGTTCCAGTCCCGCTATGACAAAGGAGACGGCAAGGATTACCTCAATTGTCCGCTGGAAAAAGAGGAATATCTGGCCTTCATCGAAGCCCTGCGCACCGGCGAAAAAACCGAGTTCAAGGAATGGGAAAAGAACACCGAGTATTTTGAAGGGTGTCTGCCGATTGAAGTCATGGCTGCCCGCGGCGTTGATACCCTGCGTTACGGCCCGATGAAGCCAGTGGGTCTGACCAGCCCGCATACCGGCCGCCGTGCCTATGCTGTCATTCAGTTGCGGCAGGACAATGCGCTGGGCACACTCTACAATATCGTCGGCTTTCAGACCAAGCTGAAATATGGCGAGCAGCAGCGGGTGTTCAGGATGATCCCCGGACTGGAAAACGCCGAGTTTGCCCGCCTCGGCGGCATTCACCGCAACACGTTTCTCAACAGTCCCAAGTTGCTGGATGCGACCCTGCGACTGAAGGCCCGCCCCGATCTGCGTTTTGCCGGACAGATTACCGGCTGCGAAGGTTATATCGAGTCTGCAGCGGTCGGCCTGATGGCGGGTCGGTTTGCAACTGCTGATGCCAACGGCCAGACCATTACGCCACCTCCCCTCACCACCTCCATGGGGGCGCTGCTCAACCACATTACCACCGGCGCCAATGCCGAAACCTTCCAACCCATGAATGTTAATTTCGGCCTGTTCCCTCCCCTGCCCGCCACGCAGGAGCGCCTCGGCGGCAAAGAGCGCAAAAAGGCCTACACCCAAAGGGCGTTAACAGACTTTACCGACTGGATTGCAGACAATAATACCGTGCTGGCTGCATAAAATTAAGGTTGTTTCCGGGTTTCTCCTGTGCAAATTTATCGGATAATAAACAAAGGCTAAACACAGGGGGCACATCATGGGAAAATCTAATGTTGCAGCAGGTATCGCTGCCGTTTTTTTCGCGCTTTCCGGCATGGCAGAAACAACCACAGCCGTGCTGACTGTTCCACTCGCACTCGAAGAAGAGCGCGTCATTCTTCTCGATGACTTTAACAGGTTGGCCAAGCCTACGCTTGATGACCGCCTGATCGCGATTAACCGGATATTGGACACCTATCCCTCAACATCAGCTAAAGCAGAAGACTTCAGCGCACTCATACAATCACCGGACATGAACGAGAGTATACGAGGTCAACTCTGCTTAACCGCTAACAGACTCAACAACAGTCCCGAGATTCTGACTCATGATGGCTTGGGTTCGAGGGGTGATGAGGATATTCCTGCCATGAGCAGACAACTGGGATTGGCGAACGTTCTCTTCCAAACAGCTAACCGGGTCTGCGGCTTTGAGAATCCACTGGTACCTTTCGTGATTGAGAGGAAGGACAACTCCGAGTTAAATTGTGTTCCATCAAAGGATGCCCCGCCCCCAGAAAAGCAGCGTAAAGACGTCCCCTCCCCATCAGAAAAACCTGAGCCCGCCCCGGTACGTGGCTTTGTGATGGCGGCCTGAACTCAGGCGCTGCGCTCCAGCACGGCGCTGAAGAACCCATCGGTCTGGTGGCGGGCGGGCGTGAGTTCGAGATACGCAGCGCCCTCAAGCCCGCATTTGACCAACACAAAGTCGGGATGAGCGGCGAGGAATTTCTCGATCTGTCCGGCGTTTTCTTCGTTGAGCATGGAGCAGGTAGCATAAACCAGCCGTCCGCCCGGCTTGACCAGCCGTGAGGCGCTCTCAAGAATGCTCTGCTGCAGCGGCACCAGTTCAGACAAACCGGGGCCCAGCACGCGCCAACGGGAGTCGGGATTGCGACGCCAGACGCCAACACCGGAACAGGGCGCATCAACCAGCACCCGGTCAAATTTGCCTTTGTGACGTTTGACCCACGGATCACGCTCGCTCGACAGCGGCCGGGTTTCAATATTGAACAGACCGGCGCGCCGGAAGCGCTCAGCGGCACGACCCAGCCGCTTTTCGAGTACATCACAGGCGATGACACGGCCCTTGTTATGCATGGCCGCCGCAATCGCCAGCGTCTTGCCACCCGCACCGGCGCAGAAATCCACCACCTGCTCGCCGGGTTTGGCATCAACCAGACCGGCCACCAGCTGCGAGCCTTCATCCTGAATCTCAACCAGTCCGGCCTTGAAGGACTTGCTGCTGCCCAGTGCCGGGCGACCTTCCACCCGAATGCCAAGCGGGGAATATTTTGTCGCCGTCGCTTTGATTCCCTCTTCGGCCAGTGCTTTAAGAGCGGTTTCCCGATCACATTTGAGAAGGTTGATACGAAGATCCAGCGGTGCGGCCCCCAGCATGGCCGAAAGCTCACGATAAAATTCGTTGCCGAAACGGGCGCGCAGACCGGCTTCGGCCCAGTCCGGGCATTCATATTTGACCGCTGTCGGCATTTCGGGATGATCCAGTGTCGCCCCTTCCAGCTTGCGCAGCGCCTTGGCTTCTTCCGGAGAAAGAGCCGCCGGGGCGTATTGACCGCCGCTGCAGATTTCATGAATATGAGGGAAATCAACCCCGTCCAGCATCGACCAGATGAGTACCTGCGAGCGGGCGTCCTGCGGCAAGCCGATTTTTTCCGTCCACCAGCCGAGGCGGGCATGGGCGCGCAGCACCGCGTAGACTTCCTCGGCAATGGCGCTGCGATCCTTGGAGCCAATGAAGCGGCGGGCGCGGAAAAACGCGCTGAGAACGGCATCCGCCGGGCGCGGAGTCCGGAAAATGGCGGCAATCGCCTCAATGGCGGTCTGGACTCGAGCGGCAGGACGCATCAGGCTTTATCCTTATCCCCGCGAAAGCCGGTCGCCACCACATAGGTTTCGGCAGAATCGGCGCGGCTGGCGGCTGGCTTGGCGTATTTCACGCTACGAAAGTTCTTCTTGAGCAGGTCATTCAGGCTTTTCTCAGCCCCGCCCTGAAACAGTTTGCAGACGAAGGCGCCGCCGGGGGACAGCACGTCACAGGCAAAAATCGCCGCCAGTTCGGCCAGCGCCATGATACGGTAGTGATCGGTCTGGGTATGGCCCACCGTGGGCGCGGCCATGTCGGACAAAACGATGTCAGCCGGGCCATCCAGCACCAGCTTGAGGCGTTCATCCTCACCCTCGGCAGTAAAATCAGCCTGATAGGTGGTGGCTCCGGGAATGGCTTCCATCTCGAGAATATCAAGGCCGACAACGACACCCTTGCCGCGCTCGGGCTTGACCTTCTGTACGGCAACCTGCGTCCAGCCCCCGGGAGCCGCGCCCAGATCAACGACTCGCATCCCTGCCCGTAGCAGTTTAAACTTGTCGTCAAGCTGCAGCAGCTTAAAAGCTGCCCGCGACCGCCAGCCCTGTTTTTTTGCTTCCGCAACGTAAGGGTCATTCAGCTGGCGCTCCAGCCAAAGCGTCGACGAATGCGAGCGGCGGCGGGCGGTGTGAACCCGTACCGCCAGATTACGCGAGGTAGGCACCAGAGTTAAGTCGTCGGTCTTTTTACCGCCG
>CAYSDE010000027.1:0-11621 GCA_964429685.1 uncultured Pseudobdellovibrionaceae bacterium | reverse complement strand
CAATAATGACACTGCCATGATGGGTGTTTGGACCGGGTTAGGCCGGGGAATGCAAATTTTCTGTCACTTTTGCCAGAAAAAAGCCCCGCTCAGAAAAAAGGCCGGGGAATGACCCCCGGCCTCATCTCTAGCTTAAAGCAGGCTCAGCTTAGAAAGCTGCGCGAACTTCGGTTACGAGAACGTAGCCATCGGTATCAGCACCGGTCACGCGATCGCGGTCAAAGAAGACCAGATCGGCGCCAGCGGTCAGGCCGGGAGCAACCTTGTAGGTACCACCAAGGCCCCAAGCGGTGTAATCACCACCTGAACCGGTCGTGCCGGTCACGCCGAACGCTGTACCAGCGTCGTCGAAGTCAACCTGCGCATAGCTGGCGGCAACACCCCAAGGACCTGTAGCATAGGTCAGAGCAGCGGCCCACTTGGTGACGGTGTCGTCTGCAGTGCTGACGGCCAGACCTGAGTCGCCATCATGGGTGTAGCTACCACCAAAGGTGAAGCCCTGATAACCCAGCTGACCACCGAGGGTCCAGGTGCTGATGTCTTCAACCGTTGCGCCATCCTTGGCGTCGGCGAAGTTGTAAGCACCGCCAACCTTGACATCAACGTTGGAAATCTGGCCCTTGTAGTTGGCGCCGAGTTCGAACATGTTGTCGTGGTTACCAGTTGCATCCGAGAACTGAACGCCTTCACCGTCGGCGAGGCTGTCACGCTCCGGCGCGAAGCTTACACCGGCCTGGAAGCCGTTGAAGCGCGGGGTGTAGTAGGTGATCTTGGTTGCATCCGAGCTGTCGATCGACTTCACGCTGTTGTCGCTGGCGGTGTCAACCGTTGCATAGCCACGATCAGCGGCCGGAACGTAGTCGTTATAGCTGCCGAAGACCTGACCGATACCAACATAGGGCGAGTTAACAGCGAGTTCGCTGCCTGCACCGTCCTGATCGCCGAGTTCAACACGACCCCAGCTACCAGCGAGGTACAGGTTGGCTTCATCGGCATTGGTGGAGTCGGAAGTTGAGGCAAACAGCTCAACATAAGCGCCGTATTCAAGGCCATTGTCAGCCTTGGCACCAGCCTTCACAAAGATCTCCGACTCTGACTGGAAGTCGCGATCGCTGCTGTTGGCAGTGTCATTATTGAAGACGGCAGCCTGGAACCCTGTGTAGCCACCGATGGTGACTTCGAGGTCGGCTTTTGCGACCGGGATCAGGGCGCAGGAAACCAGAGCGGTGGTTACTAACAGTTTACGCATTACATCTCTCCTTAGGGGGACAGTTATTCAACGAGGGGAAATTTCTCAGGTCTCGCGGAAAGAGTCTACCCAAAATTATCGAGTGAGGCGACGATGACGCCTTGCGTTGCATAATAGTTACGCTGCTTAAATGGAACACACAAACAAAAACCCCTTTCTGTTGCCAGAAAGGGGCATTGCCTCAGTAACTTGTTAGGAAAGGTTAAGCAGCCCGCATTCCCTTGATGAAGGACTCAACTTCTTCCTGCAGGCGGGTCGACTCACCGGCCAGCGCTGAAGCGGCGTTAAGAACTTCACCCGCGACTTGTCCGGTTTCATTGGCAGCAGTCATAACGGTGCCGATGCTGTCAGAAACGTCCTTGGTTCCCGACGAGGCTTCCTGAACGCTGCGGGCAATTTCCGAGGTTGCCGCGCCCTGCTCTTCAACTGCCGCCGAAATCGCTGTTGCGCCGGAGTTGATTTTCTCGATGGTGTGGGCCATGCCCTGAATGGCATGAACAGCCTCACCCACCACCTGCTGCATGGTGCTGATCTGGGTGGTGATGTCCTCCGTTGCCTTGGCAGTCTGGCTAGCGAGGTTCTTGACTTCGCTGGCCACAACCGCAAAGCCCTTACCGGCTTCACCGGCGCGGGCCGCTTCGATGGTCGCATTGAGCGCCAGCAGATTGGTCTGGTTGGCAATCTCGGAAATCATCTGCACCACCTGACCGATCTTGTTGGCGGCATTGCTGAGCGATGACACTGCCTGATTGGCCAGCCGGGCCTCCTCAACCGCCGCCGTCGCCGTGCGGGTGGAGTCGGAAACCTGCCGGGTGATCTCATGGATCGACGCCGTCAGCTCTTCCGTTGCCGCTGCTGCGGTTGCAACGTTGGAAGCCGCCTGCGACGCACCGCCTGCCACCGTTGAAGCACGCTTGCTGGCCTCATCGGCGCTGTGGCTGAGACTTTCAGCATAGCGGCGCATTTCCTGGGCCGAATGGCTGACCGTACTGACCACGATGCTGACCGACGCCTCAAAGTCGCGGAACAGCGCGTTATGTTTCTCACGGCGCGCCTGATCCTCACGCGCCTTGCGCTTTTCTTCCTCACGGCGTTGCTCGGTTTCAATCAGATTGTCCTTGAAGACTTCAACCGCCTTGGCCATGGAAGCGATTTCGTCGTTTTCCTTGCTGTAGGGAACTTTCACGTTCAGCTCACCACCAGCCAGTGTCGTCATCACATTGGTCAGGTTGGCGGTGCGTCTGGAAACGCTGCTGGCAACGAGGATGCCCAGACCGGCGACCACAATCACCGTCAGCACACCGCCGATCAGCATGGAGTGCTGGATCTGGGTGCGGGTAGCGGTGAGCGAATCAAGAGCCGCCTGTGCCAACGCGGTATCATAGGCTTTCAGGGCGACCAACTCTTCCGCGATTTTGGCTTCGATCTTCGCAAAGTCGCCAGCGACAACAGCCATTGCCTGCTCCTGCGCAAACGCCGCCACAAAATCAAAAATCTTGCCAGAAACGGTCTTCATCGCCTTAATCTGCTCAACAAGGTCGTCGATCAGCTTCATGTCCTCCGGCTTCATATGCTTGCGCAGACCGGCCAGCTTCTCCTCCAACTCCACAATATTGGCATCAACCTTGGTCTGTAGGGCCTTGACCTTGGCCAGATCAAGCTCGGAAGGAGCACTGGAAATCATGCCGCGTGTCTGCTCATACTTTTCGACAAAGTCGCCGGTCTTGGCAATACCTTCAGAGGCAACGACAAAAATATGGGCGCCAGCGTCGGCCATCGTGTTGCTCTTCAGCGTGGCGTAACCGCTCAGCGACAGCAGGGCAACGGCCGTAAGGGCTGCGGAAAAATACAAACGAACCTTGATGGAACTGAAATTGAGCGACATGACCTGAACTCCTGAGCGTTGAGATGTTAAGAATGGGGAGGAGGAAGATTGCTCTCCGCCCCTCCCTTTTTCCTTACCTGTTCAGCTTACTTGGCCAGAGCCTCGGCAGCTGCAATAACCTTGGCCTGCTCAGCCGTCGCTTCGCCCTTGGTCACCAGAATGAACGGTGCCGAGACCGTGCTGTCGGTGGTCAGGTTGGTAACGGTGGCGTCCACCAGACCCTTGGTGGTGATGCCGAGAGCCTGCGGAATCTGGCCGGAGATCTTCATGATCTGCGAACCATTGGCAAGTTCACGCATGTTGGCAGTGATCGGAGCCTTGGCCAGCAGCTTCTCTTCCACCAGCGAACGCAGACCGCCCTTGGCAACTTCCGTCACAACCAGAATCGGAGCGTCAGCACCGCCAACTTCCTTCCAGTTCTTGATCTTGCCGGACAGAATGTCGGTGATCTGGGCCATCGTCAGGCTCTTGACGGTGTTGGACGGATGCACAACGAAAGCAACGTCCACCTGACCAACCTGCTTCGCCACAAACTGCGAAGCATCGGCACTGACTTTAGCGGCAACTTCTTCCAGCGGAGCGGAGATCATGGCGATATGGGCCGTACCAGCGCCAAGATCGGTCAGACCCTGACCCGAACCGTTGGACACGACATTGATCTGTTGACCCGACTGGGCCTCAATATCGGCTTCGTGCTTGGCGACAAGGTTACCAGCCACCGTGGTGGAACCATGGACTTCAATATCGGCAGCCATTGCCGAGCCGCAAATCGCCAGCGTGCTGACAAACGTGGCGACGAGCAGATTACGAATGTTCATCTTGTTTTCTCCAGGTAAGTTGACCGGTTAAGATCCCCGGTGTGTTTAGGACACGCTGAGACATTCAACGAAATTCCTTAATAAGGTATTAATAGTTGGGGGGGGGGCAATTATGCATTAACGCAACACAGAACGGGGTAATAAGACACATAAATTTTGTTGCTGAAGGGCTTCAGAACAATTTATACCCGCACCGCCGTGGCGCCTTACATCTGGCGCAGCCGCGATGACAGCAAGGTCAGGCTGGGCCAACAGCATAGCCGTTTCTTTTCGAGTCGGGTATAAGAACAGCATGGAAACAGAACCAGAGTCTCCGCCTGAAACCGCAATTGCTGCCCCCCTTGGCGAGGGCATAGCAATCATCAAGGCATATCTGAAAACCCTGCCCACCAGCCCCGGCGTCTACCGCATGATGAATGCCAAAGGCGAGGTGCTTTACGTTGGCAAGGCCAAGCGCCTGTCTCACCGCGTCACCGCTTATACCCAACCCAACCGCCTGCCGCTGCGTCTGCAACGCATGGTTAGCGAAACCCGCAGCATGGAGTTTGTGACCACCCACACCGAAGCCGAAGCGCTGCTGCTGGAATGCAATATCATCAAGAAGCTGATGCCGCGCTACAATGTGCTGCTACGCGACGACAAGGCTTTCCCCTATATCGCCCTGACCAAAAGTGACTATCCGCAGCTGCTCAAGCATCGCGGCCAACGCAACCCGGAAGGGGCCGAGTATTACGGGCCTTTTGCTTCGGCGGGCGCGGTCAACGAAACCCTGACTACCCTCTACCGGGTCTTCCAGCTGCGCAACTGCACCGACACGATGTTCAAAAGCCACACCCGGCCCTGTCTGCAATATCATATCAAACGCTGCACCGGCCCTTGCGTCGGCAAAGTCAGCGCCGCTGGCTATGCCGATCAGGTGCGGCAGACCCGGGATTTCCTGCGCGGCAAATCAAGCGAGGTGCAGCAGGAACTCGCTATCGCCATGCAACAAGCTGCCGAAGCGCGGGACTTCGAGAGTGCCGCCGTGCTGCGCGACCGTATCCGCGCCCTCACCAGCGTGCAAAGCCGGCAGGACATCAACGCCAGCTTTGTCGAAGATGCGGACGTGATTGCCATTGCCCAACTGGCCGGAAAAACCTGTGTGCAGATTTTCTTCTTCCGGCAGGGGCGCAATTACGGCAACCGCAGCTTCTTCCCCAGCCACGAAAAAGATACCGAGGTTTCCGAAGTGTTGTCCGCCGTTATCGGTCAGTTCTACACCGGGCGCGAAGTGCCACCGTTGCTGCTGCTCTCGCTGGAGCCTGCCGAAAGCGCCCTGATTGCCGAAGCGCTACAGACCGAATTGCAGGTGCCACAGCGCGGCGAGAAACAGCGTCTGGTTGACCATGCCCTGACCAATGCCAAACAGGCGATTGAACGCCGTCTGGCGGAAACTGCTTCGCAAACCCGACTGCTCGAAGACGTTGCCACCCTCTTCGGTCTGGAAGCGCCGCCTGACCGTATTGAAGTTTATGACAACAGCCATATTCAGGGCAGTCATGCGGTCGGGGCCATGATTGTAGCCGGGCCGGAAGGCTTCCGCAAAAACCAGTACCGCAAATTCACCATCAAGGATGAAGGCGCGGCTGGCGATGACTTTGCCATGATGCGCGAGGTGATGCGCCGCCGCTTCACGCGGGGCATCGAAGAAGGCAACCTGCCGGATCTGGTGCTGATCGATGGCGGGGCCGGGCAACTCTCCGCTGTCACCGGAGCGCTGGAAGAACTGGGTATTACCGAGGTGCCACTAGTCGGCATCGCCAAAGGCCCCGACCGCAACGCTGGCCGCGAATGGTTCTTCCAGACCGGCAAGGCGCCCTTTCAGTTACCACCCAACGACCCGGTACTGTTCTATCTGCAGCGGCTGCGCGACGAGTCCCACCGCTTCGTCATCGGCGCCCACCGTGGCAAACGCAGCAAGGCCCTGACCGACAACCCGCTCGACGCCCTTCCCGGCATCGGCCCGGCCCGGCGCAAAGCCCTACTCCACCACTTCGGCTCCGCCAAAGCCGTCAGCACCGCCGGCTTGTCTGACCTCGAAAAAGTACCGGGAGTCAGCAAGGCACTGGCGAGCAGGATCTATGCATTTTTCCGGGACAATCAGCATTAACCTTTGCAGCGTTGACTTGGCAGAAGGCAATCGGCTAGTTTCTGTCTGATTATCTCAAGGACATGTCATGCAAGAGCTTACAACCCAACAGAAATTTGAAGCCAGTCTGGTACAGGGCAATTGTGCGCTGGCCGAGTGCTATCTGACAGACTTTTTTCATCGAAATGACAACTCTGTCATACATGGAGGGGACTATTTCAAAAGAATGAAAGATAAGTTCGGCCTGATCGCAACTGCGGAGGTGGTTTCGCGTATATACAGTAAACTCTCGGGGAACTCCCATCCATGGCAGAAAACAATAGCCGCAGGATTTCTCAGAGACCACAGCGCAGCATTATTTCAGGAAACGACCAGTGGTCTTGCTCGCAAGGTTGCGCACGTACTTCTGAACGAATCTCATTCCAGCCTTGGCAGGCCTATTCTCAATCTGGATCGGCTTTGCGCCGCGTGGACACCCGAACACATTGAGGCGAACCCTGCCGAAGCAGCCCGTACTGCCATACTGGGGGGCTCGGCCCCCTTGTTCAGTCAAGCTCTGGAGGTCTGTGTCAGAAAAGACGGAATGGTGGCAGCAGTTGCTTTGATAGAAGAGGGACTGCCACGTACTTCCCTCTTTTCCCCTCCTTCTCCTCTACTCCCGGCAATGACTGGCTTCCTGAAAAACCACGTTACCAGCTACGTCGCTACCACCTCCGCCGAGACGGCTTTGAGTCAGGTGCTGTTTCTCAGCCGCTTTATTGAGGCAGACGGTTATCCAAACCGGGATTTGGTATCGGCCGTCGAAACCCTGATGAAAAGTCACTCTCCAACGGAAGTGCTGGATCTTGTACAGCCCAAAGTGAGCGGAGGTGGAGTGCGTCCGGTAGACCCCCACTACAACTGGCAAAGTATTCTACTCTCTCTTCAGAAACAGGCTTGGACAGATTATGTGGCAGATTTACGGAACAGCGACACGAAACCGGGCAAAGTCCTGTCCTGTCTGGCCGACCGCATCGGGAAAATGCCTAGCAATTCCAAAATTCGTCCGCAGGCTGTGCAGGACTATATTAGCGTTCTGAGAGACATTCCTGATCCAAGTTTTGCGGTTGATCTGGCGACCCGCCATCTGAATCCGGCAAAAGAGATATTCCACCCTAACGAAACCACCACCGTGGTAACTGCTGTCAGCGACTTACTGGCCGCCTGTGATTTAACAGACCAACCGGAGCATTGGCTGCATACACTCAGCACACTCCTCTGTCGCCAGAGACGAGGTGCCACAGTACCAGCGCTCTCTTCCGGCCTTACAGTCACGTTGAATGCACTGGCACAGAAAGATCCGCCAGCTGCACTGCAAGAAGCCATAAAACTGGGAGAACAGGCATTTGTCTGGGATCATCATTCCGTAGATGGAGCCGCTGCGGCTGCTGTAGAAACGACAGCGTCGCTGCTAGCCGAAAGAGGTGGCCCAGCCAAGGCGCTGGAGATGCTGCTGGCCAGTTACTCCCCCAATTATGGATTCGAACGACGCCCGGCAGTGGAATATGCCCTCAACCGATCCATCAAAACACTGGAGCAACAGGTCTTCCCTCCGGCCCTGCAACCGCCCGTCGCCGCCTGAAAAATTCCACGCGACAAGCGGCGGCCCTCCGGTTTAGACTGGGGTTATCATGCTGACCAATTTGCCCAACCTGCTGACGCTTTCGCGTATCCTTGTCATCCCCGTCATTGCCGGGTTGATGTTCATGGGCAGCAGCTGGGCGGTATGGTCGGCCTTGGCACTTTATAGCTATGCCTGCATCACCGACTGGTTTGACGGCTACCTCGCCCGCAAATGGCAACAGGAATCCCCGGTCGGCAAATTCCTTGATCCGATTGCCGACAAGTTGCTGGTGGGGGCGCTGCTGCTGGTGATGGCGGGTACCAACCGGCTGGGCTTTTGGGTACTGCCCGCTGCCGTTATCATCCTGCTGCGGGAAATTCTGGTATCGGGCCTGCGGGAGTTTCTGGCCGGGCTCAACAAAATCCAGATGCCGGTGTCCCGCCTCGCCAAATGGAAAACCGCCATTCAGATGGTCGCGCTCGGCTTTCTCATCATCGGCGATTTCGGCCCGCAAAGCTGCCTGATCTGGTTTGACTGGAACCAGCTGCCCTGCCCGTGGCTGAATATCGGCGGCATCGGCCTGTGGATTGCCGCCCTCATCACCGGCGTGACCGGCTGGGACTACATGGTGATCGGCTGGAAGCACATGAACCGGCCAAACCAGTAAACTTGGCATATTCGTCCTCGGCCAGCCGGGTATAAAGCCAGAGACTGAGAAACACGCCGGTAACGCTGACAACCGCCGGGACAATCAGCGGCGCCGCGAAGGAGCGCAGCAAAGCGGCAATGGATTCCGCGCCTCCGGTTGGAATCAGGCAACCCAGTTGCAGCATAAACAGGCGTAAGGTGCGCCCCTTGGTTGCTTTCCACGAAACACGGAAAGACTGTTTCTGGTTGCGCACCATCAAGGGCGCCATCAGCAGCAATCGCCCGAAAATCAGCAGGACAAAAGGAAGCCCGAGAAATGAGGCTGACTGCGCGCTGTTCTGTATTTCCTCCTGCGTCTGGGAACCGATGTCGTGTATCCAGAACAGGCCGGGGACACCAATAATCACAGCGCTAATTGCCCCGAGAATGATGATATTCAGCGCCTGTACCCCGATAAACTTGAACTGGGTCAGTGTAGGCAGCAGAGTTGTTTTCTCTTTCGGTTTATATAGACTGCAATGGGCAAAGTACCATCCCGACAGGGCGGCTATCAGGTGCAGCAGCATCCCCAGAAGAGCAAGAACAGATAATGCCCCTCCCGCAGCACTCTCACCGCTGCGGCGCAGGATTTCCCCAACCAGCGCTAGGAAAAACCACAGCACCGACACTTGGGCCAGCCTGCGGGAGACCGCGAATGTGCGGGCATAAACCGACACCAGCGTATCAAGGATCGACATGCGTATAATGGCCCTCCAGCATCCAGTCATAGACCCGCTGCGACAGCGTCACCACCCCGGCCAGCAAGGTAAACTGGGCGACATAGCCCAGCGCCAAACCAAGCAAACCAGCCAGTTCTGGCGAGAACAGCGCGACGAGTTCGGAGAGAATGGCAATGCCGCTGCTGAACAGAACTGATACCAGCACCAGCAGCACAATGCAGCCCGCTGGCACCGCCAGCACCCGGCCACTGGCCTTCCAGCTGCGGGCGATGGGATTGGGCTGGCCCGACATCAGATAGGCCGAGAGAACAAGGTTGCGGCTAATCAGATAGAAAAACAGCACCATCGCCAGAATTCCCATCACCAGCGCCACGGTTGTTGCCCCCATCGCGCCGATAAAAGGAACGGCAAACAGCGCGAGCAGAAACATCCCGGCCAGCGGCATCAGCAGCCATGCCACCAGTATTTTGGCGGTATAACGCAGCGCCTCTACCGACCAGCCTGATACCGGTGTAATCCGCCGGTTGCGTCCAAGCACCAGATTATGCCAGTTGTAAGCCAATAACGCAGTTGCAATGGCCACAAACAGCATGAGGTGGAGGGGAAACCCGCTCAGGTTATAGCTGGCCGGATCGGGAAGGCTGTTATCAGTCCGGGCTGGCATAACGGCCACCAGCGCCTGTGTCATCGCCGAGTTGAGCAGGATCAGCAAGCCAATCCATGTCCACCCTGTCAGCAGGAAACTCACCCGCCGCCGCCACACAAACAACGCCGCCTCGAGACAGAGACGGGTAGCAATCCGGTCAGAGTGGGCAACTGTCACCTCAGCCTCGTGTCGCCTTGGTATAATCTTCGGCCAGTTGAGCTGTCAGGCGGCCCGGCGTAAAGCGTAGCTCACCGACCCGGCCAACCGGGGTGATTTCTGCCGCCGTACCGGTCAGGAAGATTTCCTTCACATAAGGCAGTTCTTCCGGGCGGATGTGACGTTCAATCACTTCAATGCCCCTTGCCTTGGCCAACTCCATTACAGTCTGGCGGGTAATGCCGTTCAGGAAGCAATCCGCCGTCGGCGTATGGAGTTTGTCCTCATGCACCATAAAGAAGTTGGCGCCGGTGCCCTCGGCAACAAAGCCGCGATAGTCATACATCAGGGCATCCTGCGCCCCGGCGGCCTCGGCCATGTTCTTGGCGATGGTGCAGATCATGTACAAGCCAGCAGCCTTGGCGTGAACCGGTGCGGTATCAGGGGCCGGACGACGCCACGGTGACAGGATCATCTGGATCCCCTTGGCGCGGGCCTCGGGGCTGAAATAGCTGGGCCATTCCCACACCGCCACCGCTAGATGAATGACGGTTCCCTGTGTTGAAACCCCCATATTCTCGCTGCCGCGCCACGCAATCGGGCGCAAATATCCATCGGTAATGTTCATCGCCTTGATGACATCCACACAGGCGGCGTCAATCTGCTCGACGGTATAGGGAATCGTAAAACCGAGAATTTCAGCGGATTTGATCAGGCGCTCGTTATGGGCGCGCAGCTTGAACGCCTTGCCGCCATAGACCCGGATGCCCTCGAAAACCGCGCTGGCATAGTGCAAGGCATGGGTCAGAACGTGAATATTGGCGGCGCGCCAGTCAACCAGCTTGCCGTCCAGCCAGATAAATCCGTCGCGGTCATGAAAGGGTACTGCCATTCGGGGCTCCATTTGCTATGAATGATCCCACTATGACTGAGCCAGCCCCATTGGTCAATCCGCCGCCCACGCCCGACGCCCCCCATCTGCTGGTGGTGGACGATGACAAGCGCCTGCGCGAATTGCTCAAGGCCTACCTGCTGGATAACGGTTTTGTGGTCACCACCGCTACCGACGCCGCCGACGCCCGCAGCAAGCTGGAGCTGTTTGCCGTCGATGCCATCATTCTTGACGTCATGATGAAAGGCGAAACCGGCCTCGCTTTTCTGGACAGTTTGCGCCAACAGGGCGACTCCACCCCGGTTCTGATGCTGACAGCACGGGGCGAAGCCGAAGACCGCATTGCCGGTCTTGAAGCCGGGGCCGATGACTATCTGCCCAAACCCTTCGAACCCAAGGAGCTGGTGCTGCGCCTCGGCTCCATCCTGCGCCGCCGCCCCAAGCCGGTCAGCCAGATGGAGTTGCAGCTGGGCCGCTGGATTTACCGCCCCAGCCGCGATGAACTGAGCGACGGCACCGAGATCGTCTGCCTGTCCAGCGTCGAGGCCGGACTGCTGAAGGCTCTGGCCGAGCGGGCGGGCAGCATCGTCAGCCGCGACGAACTGGTTGAGCGGCAGCCGCTGGCCAGCAATGCCCGCACCATTGACGTTCAGGTGACCCGTCTGCGCCGCAAAATCGAAGATGATCCCAAACAACCCCGCTATCTGATTACCGTGCGCGGCGAAGGCTATATGCTGAGGCCGGATTCATGAAGTCCCCACTGAAGAAATGGCTCAAGGCGCTACTGCCCCGCTCGCTGTTCGGGCGTTCCATGCTGATCCTGCTGCTGCCGCTGGTCATGGCCCAGATGGTCGCCACCTATATCTTTTTCGACCGC
>CAYSDE010000026.1:0-16730 GCA_964429685.1 uncultured Pseudobdellovibrionaceae bacterium | reverse complement strand
AAAATGATTATGAGTTCAGTATGGGACGACGATTCTTTTGCACAGGCGTGGAACGATACTTATGGCCTTGATATGGCAAAGGCTCCCATTCGCCCCGGCCTTATCCTGCAGCCCCATAGGCATATGAATATGATCCGGTGATGCTGCGTGCGCTTGATTTGACGTAAAAACGGGGGCTGCAAAGCCCCCGTTTTCCTTACCAACCAGATAAAGAGCCTACGGCATCCCTTCTCCGTGCAGATGGCGGTCGAGGCCGTCGCGTTCGATTTCGGGAGCGACCCGGACGCCCATGGTCAGTTTGAGGACGAAGATGATGGCGGCCGTCATCACGGCGGAATAAAGGGCAACGGCAAGAGCGCCCTGCACCTGCAGCCAGACCTGACCAGCATTGCCGTCAACCAGACCAGCATAGCCGCCAATGGCCTTCTTGGCAAAGACGCCGGTGAGAATGGCGCCGGTGAGGCCACCAATGCCATGCACGCCGAAAACATCGAGGCTGTCGTCATATTTCAGCCAGCTCTTCACGAAGGTCACCGCAAAGAAGCAGATGCCGCCCACCGCCAGACCGATGATGAAAGCCCCATCGAAGCCGACCAGACCCGCCGCCGGAGTGATGCCAACCAGACCAGCCACGGCCCCTGAACAGATGCCGAGCAGCGAGGGCTTCTTGCGCATGAACCATTCCGCCAGCATCCAGGTCAGCGCGGCCATCGCAGCCGCAATATGGGTGTTGGCAAAGGCCAGACCCGCCTGACCATCAGCCTCAATCGCCGACCCGGCGTTGAAGCCGAACCAGCCCACCCACAGCATCGAGGCCCCGATCATGGTCAGCACCAGATTATGCGGGATGAACTGTTCAGTCCCATAGCCCTGACGACGCCCCAGCATCAGACAGGCGACCAGCGCGGCAATGCCCGAATTGATGTGAACCACCGACCCGCCGGCGAAATCCAGCACGCCCTTGGCGAACAGGAAGCCGCTCGGCTGCCAGACCCAGTGCGCCACCGGCGCATAGACCAGCAGCGACCACAACAGGATGAAGATCAGCAGGGACGAAAACTTGATGCGATCCGCCACCGCGCCGACAATCAGCGCCGGAGTGATGATGGCAAAGGTCATCTGGAACATCATGAACACCACTTCCGGGATGCTCATGCCAAAAGCTCCCGTAATATCGGACTGCCCCGCCGGAGTCGCGCCGAGAACGAAGCCCTTGCCCATGTTTTCATCCAGCCCGACCAGCAGGATCTTGCTGAAATCCCCGATATAGGCACTGCCATTGCCGAAAGCCAGACTGTAGCCGACCACCGCCCAGATCACCGTACACAGCACCGTGATCGAGAAAGACTGCATCAGGGTCGCCAGTATGTTCTGTTTCCGCACCATACCGCCATAGAAAAGCGCAAGAGCCGGAATGGTCATGAACAGCACCAGCACCGTGGATACCATCATCCATGCGGTATTGCCGGTATCAAGGGCAGGAACCTCGACTTTGGTAATGGCCTCCTGTGCCAGCGCCAGACCGGGCATCAGGAAGGAGACAGCGCTGAACACAGCGGCCATCATCGTTTTGCGTGTTGTCATCTTCGTCAGCCTTCTTTCAGTGTGAAAATCCTAAAGAGCCTGCTTGCCCTGCTCGCCGGTGCGGATGCGCATGACATTGGCCAGTTCGACCACAAAAATCTTGCCGTCACCAATCTTGCCGGTGCTGGCAGTTTTCTGAATGGTCTCGATCACCTGATCGGCCACGCTGTCATCAACAGCGGCCTCCAGCTTGACCTTGGGCAGGAAGTTGACGGTATATTCGGCCCCCCGGTAGATTTCAGTCTGGCCCTTCTGGCGCCCGAAGCCTTTGACCTCGGTGACGGTCATACCGGTGATGCCGAGCTGGGTCAGGGCTTCGCGCACCTCATCCAGCTTGAACGGCTTGATTATCGCAATCACGAGCTTCATCGCTGATGCATCCCTCTGAAACTGTTACACACAGTTTTCTGCCTATCAGAGAGAGCAAGCACACTCCAGAGTATTAAGGGACATAACCCTGAAGTTCTGTATACTAATTGTGCAATTGCCTATTTTTTAACCCTGAGCTGCAGCTCCTCCATTTCTGGACAAAGCAAAAGGGGCAGTGTTGCCACTGCCCCTTCGCATTTTTACCGTGTTCCAGATTTAGAACGCAGCGGTCACGTCCGTCATCAGAACGTAGCCATTAGTGGTTGCACCAGCAGCACGGTCACGATCGAAGAAGGCCAGATCTGCACCAGCGGTCAGACCCGGAGCCACCTTGTAGGTACCACCGAGGGCGATTGCCTCATAGGTGCCGCCATTGGTGTCGCTGCCGAAGGTACCGGCCGGGTCACCATTGGTGTCAAAGTCAACCGAGAGATAGCTGATTCCAACACCCCACGGGCCGTTCTCGTAGGTCGCGCCCACGTTCCAGCTGTGGATGCTGTCATCGGCAGTGCCAACCGGAGAGAGCGAGTCGCCCTGGCTGTCATAGCTGCCACCGAAGCGGAAGCCAGCATAGCTCAGCTGACCGCCAAGACCCCAAGTGCGCATATCTTCGTTGCCGCTTTGAGCATCGCCCATGTTGAACTGACCGCCAACCTTGACGCCCACACCGGAGAATTCGCCGGTGTAGTTCAAGCCAGCTTCAAACACGTTACGGGCCGCTGAAGTGGTGTCGAGGGTGACAACGCTTTCACCCATATTCGACATCTCGGGAACATAGCTGATGCCAGCCTGGAAACCCGAGAACTTCGGCGTGAAGTAGGTGATGTTGGTCGAGCGGATGCCGTCCATAGCAAGGAAAGTAGCATCGCCACGATCGTTCAGCACGTGACCACGGTCAGCCGACGGCACGAAGTCATCATAGCTGCCATTGATCTGGCCGATACCAACCGTCGGTGCGAACACGGCGAGGCTGCGACCAGCCTGCAGTTCGTCACCCATCACAACACGGCCCCAGCCACCAGCCAGATAAACCGAGCCATCGCTGGCATTGGTGCTGTCACTGGTCGAGGTGTCAAGCGTGACCTTGGCACCGTATTGCAGGCCATTGTCAGCCGTGGCATCCGCATGAACGGCAATCTGTGACTCCGACTGGAATTCACGGGTTGTGGCGTTGGCGTTGTCATTATCGAAAACCGCTGCCTGGAAAGCAACCAGACCGCCAACGGTGACTTCGAGTTCAGCCTTGGCGGTGGCGGCGAAACCGCCGATCACGACGAGAGCTGTTGTTGCGAGAAGAACCTTCTTCATTATTTCCTCCTGGGAGTTACACATACACTGTGGCCCAGTGTTGGAACGAGGGAGAACGGGTCGGCCACACTTGACCTGTCTCCCCTAACCCTGCCGCAGCCTTAGAAGCTGGCCTTGGTTTCAACCACGAACACATAACCGTTGGTATCCGTGCCGGTTACGCGGTTGCGGTCATAGAACGAAAGATCGGCGCTGGTTGAAAGACCATCAGCAACCTTGTAAGTCGCACCCAGCACGAGAGCGGAGAAGTCACCGCCATCGGTATTGGTGCCGCGACCACCAGCCGTGTTATAGTCTTCATCAATGTAGCTAACCGCCACACCCCAAGTGTCTGTCTTGTAACGCAGACCGGCATTCCATGCGGCCTCGCCATCATCAGCAACACCAGCCGTGTTGTTGGAATCACCATTGCTGACGTAGCCGCCGCCAAAAGTGAAGCCAGCATAAGTCAGCTGACCGCCCAGACCCCAGCTGCTCACATCTTCGCGCCCGGAACCCGACTTGGCATCAGAACCAACATAGCCCGCACCCAGCTTGACGCTGACATCCGAGAACTGGTGACGATACTGCAAGCCAAGCTCATAAGCATTGTGCTGGTTACCGACGGTATCAAAAAACTGCACCTGCTCGCCGTCGCTGCTGCTGTCCGACTCCGGTGCATAGCTGACGCCAGCCTGGAAGCCCTCAAAACGGGGGGTGTAATAGGTAACCTTGGTCGCGTCATCGGTATCAAGCGGCTTCATGTTGCCACCGCCCGTATCCTTGACATTACCCGACGGACGATCCGCCGACGGCACGAAATCCAGATAACGACCATCAATCTGGCCGATACCTACGGTGGGAGCCAGAACCGTCAGCTGATCCGAGGCGCCGTCATCGTCGCCCAGTTCAACCCGGCCCCAGTTGCCGGAAACATACAAGCCCGTCTCATCGCTGTTGGTGCTGTCGCTGGTCGAAGTCATCAACTCGACCTTGGCCCCGTATTCCAGACCGTTTTCAGCAACGCCATTGGCCTTGACGTGAATTTCGGACTCGGAAGTAAAATCGCGGCTCGAAGAGTTGGCGGCATCGTTATCAAAGAAGCCGGCCCGGGCATTTGCGAAACCACCAACGGTGACTTCCATCTCGGCCTTGGCCTGACCAGACAGGGCCACCACGGCAACCAGCATCGTTGTCCCAAGCAGAATCTTACGCATATCCCATCTCCTTCTAACCACATACGCAGAAAACCCTGCGCCATGAAACCCTGAACGCCACTGCCAACCAGCCGACGCCTATACCCTTCAATAACGGGTGGAAGCCTGCACAGGCAAACCGAAACTGATAGTGATTTGGTGTTACAAACGCGCTGTTGCTGCATTACAACAACTAATTAACGCGCATTCATAAATAGCTGGAAAATCTGTGACTTATCTGCCATAAGCTCCGATTTATGACGAACAACCGCACACAGATTGTCGCACAGATTTTAGCCGCGCTCAGTAGCGCCGCCAGACCTTCCGCAGCGGCAGAGTTGCTGGCCGTCAGTAAAGGACAGACCGCCGAAGCGGTAGCTGACTTGCTGGCCGAAGGGCAGCGCGCCTTTGGAGAGAACCGGGTGCAGGAGGCTGAAACAAAATTTGCCTCTCTTCGTCAAAGCCATCCCGACTTGCGCCTACACCTGATCGGCCCGCTGCAGACCAACAAGGTAAAGGCCGCGCTCGACCTGTTTGATGTCATTGAAACCATCGACCGCCCTTCACTGGTGGAAGCTCTCGGCAAGGAATGCGCCAAGCGCGGACGACAGCCGGAGCTGTTCATTCAGGTCAACACCGGAGCAGAAGCCCAGAAGTCAGGAGTTCTACCCGCGGATCTGCCTGCCCTGCTGGCACAATGCGCCGAGGCCGGACTGAAAATTTCCGGCCTGATGTGCATCCCGCCGCTTGAAGATGAAGCCTGCCTGCATTTTGCTTTTCTGGCTGAACTGGCCAAACGGCACGGCCTTGGCAAACTCAGCATGGGCATGAGCGACGATTTCGGCACGGCGCTGCGCTATGGCAGCACTGAAGTGCGGATTGGAACCGCGCTTTTCGGAAGCCGGGGCCAAACTCAATCAGGCGACAAGGACGCCGTCCGGCTATAGGCTTGCGAAGCGTAACGAAAACCCGACGAAGAAGCTACCGCACTGTTACTGTCGGAACTACCGGTGAGCGAAGCCAGAATCGCAGAGCCGGGGTCACTGCCAGTCACTTCGGCCACCACGGTTGAACCAATTCCCGCCGCCATCCCCACGGGGCCGCCGAACAGTAATCCACCCAGAATACGGGCCGGGCCGCCAATGGTATCGCCAGTCATCGACCGGTAAAAAGTGCTGACAATCGGGATATGCTGAAGCGGGTTGATAATATCGATGAAATCGGCAAAGGAACCATCCTTGATTTCCGGCACTGTTTCATGGCTCGGAAACTCCTGCCCCGGATGAACAGCGGACCACGCCCAGTTCCGTTTGCCATTGCTGGCAACAGGATAGCTGGGCAGCGCACTGCCTGAGGCGGCAGGAATTGCCGCGCCGACGGGCTGGGAAAGGCTCATACGCACTCCTTCATCAGTCACCTTGCAAGGGACGGGCCAAGATGGTTGCTTGTGCCATCCCCGCCCCTTTGTTAGTCTGGCGCCATGAAGTCAAAGACAAAATACACGCTCATGAAAACCGCCAGCTATGCCAGCATGCATATGGTGGTAGCCATTGCCGTAGCCTATACCCTGAGTGGAAGCTGGAAGGTGGCTCTTGCCATCGGTCTGATTGAACCGGCCATCCAGACTGTTGCTTTTTTCTTTCACGAAAAAGCCTGGCACACTTTTGAGCATCACCACGGTGGGCTTGATACTCATAATGAAGTAATTGATAGCGTTTCGCCGATCACTTCAGTTATCGAGGCCCAACTGAACGACAAAACTTCGGGCTAACCTATGCCTCAGCTGCTTTATTTCTCTGTCAGCCCCGCCCGCCGCCTTGCTCTGGCTGAAATTCTTGCCGGTTTTCTGGCCGCGTTTCCGGGAGCGAAGGCTGAGGCTTTGAAATCCTTGGCAGAACTGGACGAAAAACACCTCCAGAGCGATGATGTGCTGCTGCTCGACCTTGACGACGAGTCCGCACCGGAACTATCCGTGCCCGCAGCTTGTCTGACCCTGCGCCCCCGCGAGATGGCCAGAAAAGGCGATCTGATCCGCCCGCTGCGCTGGGAAGATCTGCGCTTGCGCCTTACCCATCTGTTGTCCCGCAGCACGGATGAAACCGAATTTGCAGTAGGCCCTTATGTCTGTACCCCGCTGGAACGGATGCTGTTAAATGACGAGGGAGAGGAAGCGGCCCGTCTGACCGAAAAGGAAGTGACACTGCTGCGCACACTGGCCGAAGCCAGCCCCAACGGAGTGAGCCGCGCCGCCCTGCTCGAAAAAGTCTGGGGCTATCGGGATGATCTCGACACCCATACCCTTGAAACCCACATCTACCGGCTCCGCCAGAAACTTGAAACCGACCCTGAATCCCCACGCCTGCTCCTAACCCTTGAAAGTGGCTACGCCTTGACCACAGGAGATAGCCCGTGAAGCTAAACCTTCTGCTGCTTGGCTTGTGCGTGCTGCTGCTATCGGCCTGTGCGGGTGTCCCCCGTCACGGCCCCGGCACCCTCACTTTCATCAACCAGCGTTCGGGAGAACAAGCGGCGGTGCAGTTCCGTCTGCCCGATGGGTCGCTTGATCCTGCCGGGCTCTGGCAGATTTCGTACCTGATGCGCGACGTCCGGGCCGCCGAGGGCACCCAGATGGACCCTGCCCTGCTGGATTATCTTGATGCCATCTGCGCCCAGCTCCGCCTGCCCGCCGGAGCGAAAATCATCGTTACCTCAGGCTATCGCGCTGCCTCTACCAATGCCGAGTTGCGCAATCGCTCGGCACAGGTGGCCGATAACAGCTACCATATGCGCGGGCAGGCCCTTGATTTCAAAATTCCCGGTGTGTCCGGTCAGTCCGTCTATGAAGCCGCCCGCCGGGTGCGGCGCGGCGGCTATGCCTATTATTCTTCGTCAGGCCATGTTCATATCGACACCGGCCCTTACCGCACATGGTCGACCTACTGAAAGCAAGGACACAAGAAGATGACTACCGATAATCCGCTGGCTGCCCTGCGCAACGAAATCAACCAGATTGATGACCAGCTGATTGCGCTGCTCGCCCGTCGCTACGCCATTCTTGATGACGTAATTGCCCTGAAGCAGAAACACGGCATTCCGCACCGGGTTGAAGCCCGGGTGCAGGAAGTGCTGGAACGCAACGAAGCCAACGCGCAAAAAGCCGGACTCCCCCCCGGCTATGCCAAAGCTATCTGGCACCTTATCGTTGAAGCGGCCCATGCTTATGAGCGCCGCCAGTTGCCGCTTTAAGTGCCAAGCTGTGCAGTTTTTACCACAGCCAGCCCATGAATCATGCCCGAGGGTGGCTTCTACCGAGCCGGAACCTAACTCTCATGATATTTTCAGCATTACTGTCACTTTCAAAGGTTTACTCATGAAAACCATTCTCCTTGGCACGACCGCCCTTCTTGTCCTCGGCCTTGGAACAGCACCGGCGCGGGCCGAGCTTGAGGTGATCGTTGGCGGATTCGTCGCTTTTCAGGCAGCCGCTTTCGATAACGATACGGCCAATAGTACCAACCGCGATTTTCAGTCCGAGTCTGAACTCACGGTAGAAGCCGCTGCCATTGCAGAGAACGGTCTGGAATACGGGGCCTATGTGCAAATAGAGTCATCCACCAACGACAGCGCCAATGCCGGAAAGACTTTTGTCTATCTGGGCGGTGAAGGGGGCAAGGTTGAACTGGGAGACATGATTGGCGCTGGCAGCATGGCCATTGGCGCCCCAACGGTGGGGGTTGGCCAGATCAATGGCAGCTATGATGATTACGTGCCAACGGCTGATCGGGGACACGCCCTCAACAACCGGGGAGATGCCCGGTTCAGCCCGTTTGATTCGGAATATGCCACCAAGGCCACCTATTACACTCCGCGTCTGTGGGGTCTGCAACTTGGCGTCAGCTATGTCCCTGAAGTCGACAGCATGGCGGCAGGCGAACAGGTGCAGTTTTCCGATAGCACAGGAAACCATGAGAACATGGTTGAGCTAGGCGCCACCTATGAGCGGGATATTGCCGGGGTTGCTTTCACCTTGGGCGGCACCTACAACCATGCCGGAGCCAAGACCGGAGCCGGGCTGGAAGATGTCAGCAGTTGGGGCCTTGGTGCCCAGTTCGGTTATGAGGGCTTCACTTTGGGCGGCGGTTATATCGGTCAGGGTGAGTCCGGCAATGCGGTTGCCACGACGTCCGATGCGGTCAGCAGCTGGAATCTTGGCCTGACTTACGAAGACGGCCCATGGGGAGCTGGGGTTAGCTATCTAACCACCGATTTTAACACCAATGGCGACAGCGGCGGCTTCCTCGGCTCGGACGGCACAGGTGGCACCTACAGCGCGCTCGTCCTCGGCGGCACCTATCTGGTGGCAGACGGCCTCACGGTGGGGGCTGATTTGGCTTTCTACGACCGGAACCGCGCCGCCGGGACGGATACCAGCGGTTACGTACTGGTAACGGACGTTGCCGCGGCTTTCTGAGCGGCTGCCCCGTACCGCGACACTATGCAGGGGCAGGACGAAATCTGCCCCTGTTGCTTTTTGCGGCAAATCTGGCTTAACTCCCCTCTGGATTGACCCAAGGAGTTTTCATGTCCGTTCTTCGCCTTTCCCTGCTTCCGCTGGCTGGCCTGCTGCTGCTTACCGCCTGTGGCAGCGATGTCAAAACCGAAGCCAGCTACCCTGACAATGACCGCGAGCGGCTCTACCGCTATGGCAGTCTCTCCGGCAGCGAAGGCATTGCCCTGATGGGCCGCGGCAACCGCCACAAGGAAGAAGAAAGCGGCATCGGGGTTAATTCTTTCCTGTGGCGCGGGGCCCTCGACACTGTTTCCTTCATGCCGCTGGCCTCAGCTGATCCGTTTGGCGGCGTCATCATGACCGACTGGTACAGCCCGGCCCAGACTCCGGCCGAGCGCACCAAGGTGCAGATTTACGTTCTGGCCCGCGAGTTGCGCGCCGATGCCATCCGCGCTACCGTTTTCCGGCAGGTCAAGGGTGCTGGTGGGGCTTGGGTTGATGCCCCGGTGGCTGCCGACAGCGGCACCAAGCTGGAAAACGCCATCCTGTCCCGCGCCCGCGAGCTGCGGCAGAGCAATATGGGATTGTAACGCTGCCCTGAGTAAATAACCAACGGTCATACCGGCCCCGTGCCACGACACGGGTTCGCTATGACGGACGGGTTATTACTAAATCAAGTTGCTCTCTACATCACCCCGTAAAACTCCAGCTGCCAGCGCATATCCGTTTCCGGCAGGGGGTAGTCGGTGCCGCCACGGGCGGAGAGGACTTTCATGACCGGAACGCGGGCGATACGGAATTGCAGCATGCGGCAGGTTCGCATCGCCAGTTGCGCTTTCCAGCAGAGGGCCGTGATCCCCTTGGGCGACTGGTGGGAGAGGATATTTTCAACCACCTCTTCGCCGGTTCCGGCCAGCAAAGCCAGCGCGGTTACCACAAAATCCCGCTCGCCCCAGGCAATCGCATCGCTCACAGCGGCATCATCAAGCTGACCACGCTGGTGGAGGGTGCGGGCACGCTCGGCCCCGCTGCCGCCCTTCTTGCGCCACGCGGCCCAGTCAAGCCGCCGCCGCACCACCGCGCTGACATCAGACAGCGTACCACGATCAAGCTGGGCCCGTTCGGCCAGAGTTTCCAGCAGACTGCCATCAACAAAACCGGCCAGCCGCTCCAGTTGTTGTGGATCAAGGCGGGGGTGACGGACGAGAGGTGCTTGCAGTACCGGCGCCACCATGGCAGCTTCAACCGCCTCTTCCATGAGTGCGGGCGCGGGCGTCACTTCGAGATTGGACAGCAGCACAGCCGCTGCTTCCTGATTGCCACTTTCCCAAACCGCCACTGCCACATCATTACTGAGTTGTTTGCGATGCGCTACTTCCACCGGCACCCAGTCGTGTTTGGCCTTCTGTATCAGCGCAATCAGATCCTTGTCGGTCAGGCTGAGACTGAAGCGCAGCACCGGGGAAGCCACCTCGCGCTCACTATCCTCGGCCAGTTGACGGGCAAGCGCCGGGGGCAGAAGCGCAGTATCCCGCAGAGTGACGGCCACCGCCGCCCGCACCTCGGTGGCAGTATCCCGACATAACGTCTCCAGCGTTTGCAGAATGCTCTGGCGCGACACGCCTTCGGGCAGGTTTGGCAGCACCCGCCCCAGCTTGCGGGCCAGAGCGGCGCGCACCAGACGGCTTTCATCCTGCACCAGAATGGGCGCTGCCTGCAGCGGTGTGGCGACGTTTTCGGCAGCGGCCTGCCGGACAGTCTCGTCCTTGTCTGAAGTCAGGTAATAGAGCAGCTCCGGCGGAGCATCCCCGGATGCTGCCGCCTTGACCCGGCTGGCGGCATCAAAGCTTTGCGCCAATGTCTTCAGTTCATCCTGACGGCTCATGCCCCGCCCTCCGGCAGATCAGAGCGGTGCGGCTCGGCCCACCAGTCTTCGGACTGCATTTCGTGAAGACGCGACACCGTGCGGGCAAATTCCCCGACCAGCGATCCCGCCCCGTAAATCCATTCCGGCTCTACCGCCGCCGAGATCACCAGCTTGCATTTGTGGTCGTACAGCATGTCGATCAGGGTGATGAAGCGCCGGGCCACATCACGGGCTTCGTGGTGAATGGCGGGTACATGAGCGAGAAAGAAGGTGTGATAGAGGCCCGCCAGCAGGTTATAATCAACGCTGCCCAGCGGTTGCTCGCACAAATCCGCAAAAGTAAACCAGGCTGTTCCGTGCGCAGCTCGTGGCACGGTCAGTACATGCCCCTTGACCTCATGCCGAACTGGCTGGGCGGTATCCGTGCGGGTGAGGTCAAGAAACATCTGCTCCAGCAGCGCCGCCGTTTTTTCATCATCCGGCATCAGATAGGTGGCATGGGTGGTGCGGAACAGGCGGCGGTAGTCCTGCGGCCCGGCCACCTCCTGCACGACGCAGCGCTCGCGCAGCAAGGCGATGAAGGGCAGAAAAAGCGCCCGCTGCAACCCGCCCTCGTAAAGGTTTTCCGGCGCGCTGTTGGACGTCGCCACCATCACCACCCCCTGCTTGAAGAGCGCGGTAAAGAGACGACCGAGAATCATGGCGTCGGCTACATCGGTCACCTGAAACTCGTCGAAACAGAGGAGCCGGGTTTCAGCCGCAATATCCCGGGCCAGTTCCGCCAGAGGGTCTGCGGCTTCTTTTTTGCGCCAGATATGAATGCGATCATGCACTTCCAGCATGAAGGCGTGAAAATGCACCCGGCGTCGGGCCGCAACCGGCACATTCTCGAAAAAGAGGTCCATCAGCATCGATTTGCCGCGACCAACCGGGCCATAAAGATAAAGCCCGCGAGGCACCGAAGCCTTACCCAGCAACCGGGCAAGCAGGCCGGGAGGCTGGGCACTGCTCAAGTCAGCAGCAAGGCGCGACAACGCCTCGACCGCCTGACTTTGGGCGGGGTCGGGTTTGATCTGCCCCGTTGCCAGCAGGGTCTGATAGGCGCTTGCGATGCTCACAGGTTACAGCTAGCCGAGTCCCGGAAATTCTGCACCGGTTTTCTGTGGCGTCTTTCCAAAGACATGGTAATTTTCTCCCCATGTTCGATATGTTCCGTGACTTCGCCAAGAATTTTGCCGCCTACGAAGCGGAGCGCCGCGCTCGTGAGGAAAACCAGCGCAAGCAGGATGAAGAACGCCGTCGCATGGACGATGCCATGCGCAATCGTATTGCCGGGGTGCGGGTCATCACCGGGGACATCCGCTACAAATATGCGATCATGAACACCATCCGGGCCTGGGCCTACCTGCCCTGCCCGCCCGGCGAAGGGCTTGACCCCCATAAAGCGACCGATCTGGCAATTTATAATCTGCAACGCGAGGCCGCCCGGATTGGCGCCGATGCCGTCATCCACGCCCAGTTTCACATCCTGCGGTATGAGGTGCCAACGCGGGACAGTATCATGCCCGCTTATGAAACCCATGCCTTTGGAACTGCTGTTAAAATTCTTGCTCCTCCGGATGACTGGAAAACCCCGGATGAACCGCCCGGACAGTATGGCGGCAAAGAGCCATAATTCATCAGTTTAATCATACATTTAGCTTGTATTTTAGGCTGTTGGTGTTGATTATTTAACCATCTTGCCCTTACACTTGCCATATAAGCTTTCAAAAGGGATTGCGACGATGGCGGGGTTTACCAAAGATCTTTTCAAAAAAGGTTTGTCTTGGTTGGGCACCAAGCTCGGCCTTGTCAGGGACTTTGCCCCGGCTGTTTCGCGTGAGGCTGAAGATGCCGCTGAAGCCCGGGCCAAAGAAGCGAGTGCAAAGCTCTTTGAGAAGCTCGCAAGCAGGAGACAGACTGGTCGGGCAGCAACGCCTTCTCCTGAAGCCCCTCCTGCCCCGACCAGAACATTTCCTGCGCTAACCAGCGATTCAGAAGCGCGGCAAGCGGCTCAGAACATCAGGGAAATTGCAGGTGACTTGAGAGCTGACCCCAGCCGCGTCGGCGAGGTTGTGGAGCGGAGCCTCAGTGTTTTTTCCTCGCCCCATGCCTCCAATTACGTCGGCGACGTCACCCGCGCTCTTGCCAGTACCATTCCACAGGTAGGGCCGAGTACCGCTGCGCGTTTGACCCATGCACTCAGAGATGGACACAAGGCACTTGAGGAGCAGATAGCGCAGCGGTCAGTGAAAGGTGTTGAATCGGGCGCTAACAAACTCCAAGTTTATCACGGAAATCTTGGCGATGCGGCCATTCTGCTGGAAACCGGCGCAGTCGGCAAGAGCCGCGAAGTTGCTCTGACAGCTGCAGTCAGAAATCTCGGTGATCTTGAGAAAGCAGCTCCCGGCTCTGGCATTAATGCTTTGACCAGACTTGTAAAAACCCCGCAGATGATGCGCGAGCTTGAGGAGACTGCATTCAAAAATGGTGGCAACCGGCAGGTTTTCTCCGCTGACTCTGTTCTGAAAGTGGCCAAAGCCAACGGGGCCGGTGCTAGCAGGAGTACCGAGTGGCGCGATACGCTCACGCGAACGCTGGATCACCAGTTCTCCGGAAACCCCCGGGCTGAACTGGAGTGGTTATCCCAGCACAAGGGCGATGTAGTTCAACAAATTCCCGCCAACTTTCTGGTTCCCCGTGTTCTGGCTGCGGCCCAGCAGCTCCCTCTGAACGCTACCAACCCGGCACATGACGCCGTAGTTAATATGGTGAAAGGCGTCAAGCTGACGCCTGAACTCGATCATCAGGTCGCTCAGTACTGGCTACGCGGCAATGCCGCCCTCCGTCAGGCTGGTCATACTCAGGCAGCCGATGCAAGCGCCATGAACGCTGTGGGAGCTGCTCCGCAAACCAGCGAACTGGCCCGCATTGCCGAGAGAGAATTGAAAATTGGGCATACTTTAGCAACAACGCCTAGGCCTACGCCCTCTCCGCCAGCGACGGAGACAGTAAGTCTCCCCGACAGCTGGAAGACTACGGACAACAAACAGACAGCTTTCAATTTCAAACCTTTCGAGCAGACGCAAGCCGCCAAGCAGGGCACACAAGCTGCCGCTTCTGATCCAAGGGCCAGCTTGCTGTCAGAAAGCCTCCACCCCGTCCCGGTGCGCTCGCCCCGTCCGGACTAACCGGCCTCAATGCGCCGGAGCGGTGCGCCGTACCACGATATAGCCGCGCAGCTTCTCGCGCAGGGCGAACAGGAAGTCGACCCGCAGCACGTTATCAAACTGGTCAGCAGTCGGGGCGCGAACAGCAGCGCAGATACCGGCCCCGAGATACATTGCAGCCGTACACTGACTTTTCTCGCACATAGCGATGATCGAATTTTGTGGCTGGCGGTCAAAATACATATAGGCCTGCACATTGCGATGCTTGTCCCCAAGCAGCAGGGTCGGGTCAACTTGGAAATAGGAACCACGCTGCGTGGCTCCAGCCGGAATGCCGCCCTTCAGAACGAACATGGCCGGATCACAGTCCGCCGTCGACAGAACCACCTTGACATGCGATGGTTTCAGTTCCACCTGCTGCGGATTGTCGGCAGCGGCCACAGTCGCCGGACCGAGATCGGGGAAGGACATCTCCAGCAGCATATCCACGACGGCCTGCTTGCCTTCCCGGTTGCTGGCGCTAGGCACATAGGCCCCCGGAATCATCACCACCGCCACCGGCTGTTCGGATTCGAGCGTGCGCATCGGCACCCGCACCAGCGCCGTATCCGTGGTATAGGAAATGTCAAACAGCCCCGCCATAAAGGGCCGCAGCACGGCATAGCCGCCACTCACAAGCGCGATAACGACCAGCAGAAGAACAAACATCAGGCCGATCATCACAAATCTGAACATGGGGCGTTTCTCCTCTTGGCAGCCGGTTTTCAGACGCGGCGCTCAACCATCAGCTTCTTGATTTCAGCAATCGCCTTGGCCGGGTTCAGGCCTTTGGGACAGGTCTTGGTGCAGTTCATGATGGTGTGGCAGCGATAGAGCCGGAAGGGGTCTTCCAGCGCATCCAGCCGCTCCCCGGTCATTTCATCGCGGCTGTCGGCAATCCAGCGATAGGCCTGCAACAACACGGCGGGGCCAAGATAGCGGTCGCCATTCCACCAGTAGCTCGGACAGGAGGTCGAGCAGCAGAAGCACAGAATGCATTCATACAGCCCGTCCAGCTTGGCGCGGTCTTCCGGCGACTGTAGCCGCTCGCGCTCCGGGGCCGGACTGGCGGTCTGCAACCATGGCTGAATGGTCTGATACTGCGCGTAAATCTGCGAGAGATCAGGCACCAGATCCTTGACCACCGGCATGTGCGGCAGCGGATAAATCTTGACGTCGCCCTCCACCTCACCAGCATGTTTGAGACAGGCCAGCGTGTTGGTACCGTCAATATTCATCGCACACGACCCGCAAATCCCCTCGCGGCAGGAGCGCCGGAAGGTCAGCGTCGGGTCGATGTCGTTCTTGATGTGAATCAGCGCATCCAGCACCATCGGCCCGCATTTGCTGCTGTCGATGGTGTAGGTATCCAGCCGCGGATTCTGCCCATCCTCGGGATTCCAGCGATAGATTTTGTAAGTGCGCGTGGCCTTGGCCCCCACCGGCGCCGGATGAACCTTGCCCTCGGTCACTTTCGAGTTTTTGGGTAGTGCGAATTCAACCATCTAACCACTCCATATTATCATAGTCATTCCCGCGAAAGCGGGAATCCAGCAACGGCGCGTCTGCGCCGGAAAGACCCTTTGGCTCGCTAACCGCTCGCTGGTCTAGTCATTCCCACTTTCGCGGGAATGACTAGACCAGAAAATGCTCTGCCAAATCCAACCACTCAGGATTCCCCTTCTCGATCAACTCCAGTTTCCAGTCCCGGCCCCACTTTTTGATAGCTTTCTCGCGCCTGATTGCATCCTCAACATTAAAGTGTTCTTCCGCATAAACCAGCGTATGAACACCATACTTCTTTGTAAACCCGTCAACCAGCCCGTTCTGATGCTCATACACCCGCAGCGCCAGATCAGTTGTTACACCCACATACAATGTTCCGTTCCTCTTGCTCGCCATGATGTAAACATGAGCAACCACACTCTACTCCTCTTTATTCATGCCCGCCCACGCCTTCGCGAGGACAGGCTCCAGCGGACACTTGGCCGGAAAGAAAAAAGGCTTCATTTCTTGAGACGCCTTTCCCTTATCCGTTCACCCAACCACTGTAGTAGCACCCCCGGCCCCGACACTAGAGCGACAAAGACAGGAAACCAGAACGGGCCGAAGAAATCAGCACCTATTTTCAGCCTTATGCGAACAGGCTGAAAATAATGAGGCCACTCACCATTCACAAGCACAATCAGGAAAACCACCGCCACGCCGCCCCATCCTATTGCGATTAATCCTGTTCCAATCGCCTCACAGGCTTTGTCCCACGACTTTCCTGTTTTGCAATAAACAATCCAGATAGTCAGAACTGTCACGATGCAAGCAAGACTTACTATGCCAGAAGTAATCTCGTCCTGTGAAAACATCGGCGGCAACCCGGCAGCACCTGGAACTACTGAGTCATCAACATTATTTCCAGTCCAGTAGCTACCCATTATTGCCTCCTACCAAAAACACCTAGTCATGCCCGCGAAAGCGGGCATCCAGTTGGATGGTGCCGTTTGACCGCAGCCTTTCTGGATTCCCGCTTTCGCGGGAATGACTATAAAAGGATCAGTAATGCCGGTCATTTCACCCACTCCGTCGCCATATAATTTTCCAGATAGTTTCGGGCTTGGCTAACCTCAGCATCAACGATTGCCTTCACTTCCTGATGAGACAAATCTTTCCTATTA
>CAYSDE010000025.1:0-16806 GCA_964429685.1 uncultured Pseudobdellovibrionaceae bacterium | reverse complement strand
AACCGGTGCCCCCACCCATATTCCGACCAATGAAACCGTGCTGCTGATTGGCGGCGGGCTTGGTAATGCCGTGCTGTTTTCCATCGGCGCTGCCTGCCGCGCGGCGGGCAACAAGGTGCTGTATTTCGCCGGATACAAAAAACTGGCCGACCGCTACAAGCTGGAAGAAATCGAAGCCGCCGCCGATTGCATTGTCTGGTGCTGCGATGAAGCCCCCGGTTTTGTCCCCTCCCGCCCCGGTGATTTTTCCTACACCGGCAACATGCTGCAAGCTTTGCTGGCCTATGGCGAAGGCAAAATCGGAACAGGCCCTATCGCGCTACCCGAAATTGACCGCCTGATTGTGATCGGCTCTGACCGGCTGATGGGAGCAATTGCCGCCGCCCGGCTTGGCGTGCTGGCCCCCTATCTCAAACCCGGACACAAAGCCATCGGCTCCATCAATTCGCCGATGCAGTGCATGATGAAGGAAATCTGCGCCCAGTGCCTGCAGAAACAGATTGATCCCGAAACCGGCGAAGAAAAAATTGTCTTCTCCTGCTTCAATCAGGATCAGGCGCTGGAGCGGGTGGATTTTGACAGTCTGCACGAGCGGCTGGGGCAAAACTCCCTCGCCGAAAAGCTGACCGCTGCATGGATCGCCCGGTGTCTGGCTACTGCTGGTTAAGGTTCGAACATAAAAAGTTATCTCGCATAAACAAGGGTTTCCCAGCTACCGGCACTTTGCCGTTACCGGGATTAAGATAAAATTAGGCATGGTAGGGTAGTGTAGGGGAAATGATTTCAGAACAGGAGAGTGGAAATATGAGCGAAGACAAGAAAGCAGAACCCACTGAGTGCGTGGTTGAAACCAAGATAGGCGAGGGAACTACTTATGTAGTAGGCCAGATGGACTCTCTGAGGCAGGCCCAGGAACTTATGCGTAAGTTTGACACGCAAAGTCCGACGACCTCGAGTATTGCTGTTTGCACGCAAAAACAGAAACCCCCCGGGCCGTCGTAAGCAGAGTTGTCATAAGCTGAACTGGAGTGCCGCACGCAGCAGCGTAGCGGCCTCTGGCGCGTTCCGGACTCTTCTCATATGTTTTATTCGTGCCGTAAGCCTTGGCTTAGGGCGTTTTAGGCCCGCTTGCACTCTGGGGCGGTTTCTGCGTTTCTGGCTCGGCCCCATCTGGCGGTTGGGTTTCTGTGTGCTGATGCGCTTTGTCCCACTGTTTCAGCCGTTCAAGTTGCTCCCGGGCAATAGTCAGCTTCTGAAGCTCGGTATCGACTTCACACCAACTGGCCCGTTCGGCTTCACGTTCCCGCCATTCCGGCGTATTGAGCGGGTTGAGGCGGGCCAGATCATCCAGTGCCTGCTGACGGCCTTCGGTAGCATGGAGCATCTGGCGGTCATGTCCCACCACCACTGCCGGAACCCTGCCTCCCGGCTCCTCAAATATCTGTTTGCTCTCGGCCTGCTGCAACCGACCCCGGATCTGCTCGGGCTGATGCGCCAACTCAGCTTCTTTTATCGATATCTTAAGGCCGTCACTATCGAGGACACTTGTCAGGTTAATCTTATGGTTGTTAATCTTGTTCAGTTCCCAATTGGTTCGGGTGGCTCCGACCGTCAGGGTCTTGGCCTGTTCAAAAAGTTGTTGTGGTGTCATGCTGGCTAACTGGTCAGGATTGGCAGCAGCCCAGTCGCGGCTGGCCTGAATAGCCCCAGCCGTTTGATGACTACTGCCGCCAAGCGGATGGGTCCGAACATTCGCCCACAGACGGGTAAAGGCTTCACCCTCGCTACCAAGATCTCGAATACTCATCAAGGTTGCCCAGCTGTCCGCCAGTGATTCTTTGGTATTCGGAACATCAGCCGTACTCAGAATACGATCCCTATGAATCAACTCTTCAGTAGCCCCCGTATGCAGGTCTGCCGCGTGAGCAACCTCATGGAAACCTGTAAAATAGCGCGCCAACTGCTGCAGCCTTGCCTGATGAGGATCAAGCTGGTTGCAGTTGGGAGGGACAATCTGCGATGCTGTCGCCGCACAATGACTGCAGGAATGGCTGTCCATGCCGACAGCGATAGCCCGCAGTTCTTTGCCAGAGTCCGAGCCATCCGGGAAATCCATAGTACTGCCATACATTGACGGAACATCGCCAAAAATTGCGGCAGTTATTTTCTGCCGTTGCCGCGTCTGGGAGCCGTGAACCTGGGCATCACCATTGATAAGACTTGCTATGGTGTCTGAAATGGAAACGGGCTGGTCGGGGTCGGCACCGGGAAAGCGTTCATCAAGTTTTCGAGCCTCGGCTTCCACACGTTCCAGACGGGGCCCATGCCCCCAGTCCCCCTGGGGCCAATTAAAACTTACCTTGCGGCCATCAATCATTCGGGTTTCAACCGGGCCGGGAGGGTGATACTTCGTTAGTGTGCTATCATAAACATGCAGCGGCAACTCGGGCCAGTTCTGCTGAGCCACCGTCTCCAGATGTTGCTTCAGGTCATCAAAGCTGCCCTGCACAATCCGTTCAATGTCACGATCCGCCATCGCCCCAGTCTGCCGGACAGGAGTGAAAGTCAGGTTAATATGAGCAGAAACAGCTGGTTATTACATGTCCCGCAGCGCTGGCAATACACTGGTGACGGCCAGATAGCGCAGACGCTGGGTTCCGGCGGCTGTTACTTCGCGGTAGGCGAGCAGGGCGGCGATTACGGTGTCACTGCCACGGGGCTTGATGAAGCCGCTGGCAAAGCGGTAGGCCACGCTGCAGCCCCGGGCGCGGGGAATGGCGCGATCATCATGCAGAACCGTAACTGTATTGCCGCGCTGGGCTGACAGGGTGAAGCCGAGCAGACTGCCTTTTTCTATCGGCGCCGTCACCGGGCAACCGGGCGCGGCCAGACCGGGATGGGGGCTGAGGGTCAACTGCACCTTTTCGCCGCCGGGCAGATCCAGCGACATTGAACTGCGGTCTTTGGGAACGAAGGTAACACCTTCACTGGCGCGGTTCAGGCCGAGGCGTCGCATCAGCCGCGCCGACTGGTCGTCCAGCAGTGAGCGGACATGCTGCAGATTGCCTTCGCTCGGCATGGCCCGGACACGTACCGGTGTTCCCCGCACCCAGCTGTCATCCTTGGTATCGACCACAAACAGATCGGCAAAGGCAGTGCCGCTGTTCTCCTCAACCCCGGATTGGCGATAGGCAAAAAAGCGGCCATCAGGCGAGAAGCCCAGCACGTCAAGGCGCGGCCGTTCCAGCGCCAAAGCCGGTGTGGCCAGAGCCATCATCATGAAAAACAGGAATAAAAATCGTCGTGACATTACGTCACTTTACCCGTCCTGCGTCAGATTGCAACCGGCCTTGCGCCTACCCGTAAAGAGGCTTCCAGACTGTCGGCCCCGGTGATGATGGTATGCGTCACGAAATACCGGATGCGGCTGTAGGTTGTAAACGGGCGCGAGAGGTTGCAGGTGAGAAAATTGCAGCAAAAGGAGGTTACCCCCCGCCAGCACAGCCCCAGCCAGTCTCCCTCAAAGCGTGGTGAGGCTCCCACCACCGTAAAACCAGAGAAGAAATGCTTCCACCACGCGGCTTCATAAGGGGACAGGCAGATAATTTTCCACGCCTGCCAGAGCGGGAAGAGCGTCAGAAAGAGAACCACGGCATTGTAATAAACTCCAATCTCCGCCAGTGTTGCCGGATCGACGGCCCCCGTTGGCATACCCCCGGAGAAAAGAGCGGGGTCCATCTGGGCGCCCATCGCGGGATCCGCCGCGCCGCCATTCAGCACGATCTGCAACGGAATAATGGCGTTCTTCCAGTAATACCAGCTGCCATAGGCAAAGCCTGCCAGCGAAAGAGCCCAGCCGGGCAGATAGGTCAGCAGCAGCGGCTTGACCGAAAAGTTGGCACCGACCGGGAAGCGGCCCAACAACAAATCTCCATGGGTGATCCGCGCCAGCCCGACCCGCCGCCACGGGGCCAGCAGACCGAGGGTCAGAAGATTTCCCAGTTGGAACAGCAGCGAGGTCTGCATATAGTGCCAGGGCGACCCTCCGACAGTGAGGGCCAGCCCGCGCCAACTGGTCTGTTCCAACTCGTAGCGCAGCGAAAGGAATTTCAGATATTCGGCATAGGCCACCAGCATGAGCAGCTGCAGCACTGAAATCACGGCAATGCCGATCCAGTCAAGCGCAAAGCTCAGCAACCCCGGCACAATGAGCAGGAACAGCAGCGCCAGCGACGGATAAAAGCTTTTGCGGGACAGGGTGCGGGCGGTACCGGTATAGGTGAGGGCAAATTTGCCGATATAGATATTGTCGTAAAGCGCTTTGCGGATACGGGTCAGTCCATAGGGTTTGTAAACGCCGATAGTCAGAAGATTGAGAAACGAGATTCCGAATGCCATACCCGCATAGCGCCAGCGGCTGACATCAAACTGCAGAAACCATGTACGGGGCAAAGCGCCGGAAGTGGATGACATGGTGCGAGTGTAACCGCAAACCGCGCTCAGGTCACCAGCAGATGCGCGAAGCTGGCGATGATCTGCGCAGGAGTCACTCCTGCCGCCCGCAAATCGCGCAAAGCCGGAGCGTTGTCGCGCTTGGCCAGACGCTTGCCTTCGGCATCACGGAGTAAAGGGTGATGATGATAAGCGGGCACCGGCAGTTCCAGCAGATGCTGCAGCAGACGATGAATCGGCGTGCTGTCAAACAGGTCTTCGCCGCGTGTCACCAGCGTCACGCCCTGTGCGGCATCATCCACCGTCACGCAAAGATGATAGGACGCAGGCAGCAGCCGTCGTCCAGCTCCCTCCCCCGCCTCTTGGTGGGGGAGGGTTGGGGTGGGGGCGAGGATGGTTGTGGGGGCGAGGATGGTCGTGGGGGCAGGCATCAGACCGCGCCCTGTCCGCGCCAGCACCACATCATCAAGCTGTCCTCTTTCCACCTCCTGCTCGCCTTGGGCCGCATCATGCCAGCGCAGCGGAAAGGCGACGCGCTGCCACGCCGCCCCGGCATCCAGCCGCAGGGCGTGAGGGTCGCCTCTGGCCAGTTTCTCGGCGCGCAGTACAGCGGGCAGCGTGCGACAGGTGCCGGGATAATGCGGGCCGTGATCGCCCTGCGGCGCTCCGCCTGCCCGCTGAATGTCGCTGCGGGTACAGAAACAGGGGTAAAGCAGACCCTCACTCTGCAACCAGTTCAGCGCGGCCTGATAGACCGCAAACCGGGTCGATTGGTGAAGCACCGGCTCTTCCCAGTCCAGACCCAGCCATTTGAGGTCGGTCAGAAGGGCTTCGGTAAATTCCGGGCGGCAACGCTGGGGGTCAATGTCTTCAATCCGCAGCAGGAAACGCTCCCCCGCCCGCAAGGCAAAAAGCGCTGAAAAAGCATGTCCGACATGGAGATAGCCGGTAGGGCTGGGAGCAAAGCGGGTGACTTTAACCATGAAACTTTCTATCAGATTTTTCGTTAACCCTGAATCCTTTTGACCTCGGGAGAGGCATAGCGCTAAACTCGGATAGTTTTTAGGCAAATTGTGAGGGTTACACCATGTCCCACTCGATGCTCGCTTTCAAAAATCTGCTCGGCGCTACCGTTTTGGCCGGTTCAACGCTGGTCGCCTGGCCTGCTGCCGCACAGACCAACACACAATCCGATTCGGGCCTCACACCGATTCCTGCTTGTGTCCCCGCCAATACCGCGAGCGGCTATACGTTGCCGGACGCAAGCGGCTATACGATGGCTGCTCTGCGTCCGCAAAACCGGGCTGAACTCTGCGTAACGCCCGGCGGCCCGCTGTTACCCGCCGCCGACCAAGCCTTTCTGGAAAAGTTTTCTGACGGACTGGCCGAGGCTTTCGCCTCCCATCCCGAAGCCAACTTGCCGCTGTCCAAGCGCTTCAAAGGAAAATTCACGGGCAGGAACCAGCGCCCGGACATTGAGATTACCAGCAGTGGGGTTATTTCCACTTCGCTATCAGGCTATGAGAGCGTAACCTACCTCTTTACAGTCGCAACTACTGAAAAAGATCATCCTTCAGTTGTCGGACAGATACGTGTTTCCCGCCCCGCCACCAGCAGTTCCGAAGATGCTCCGGGCATCAAACCTGCTCCCTATTCTGTACCTGCGGGTGACAGGCAAGTCCCCCGTCTGGCCACCTGACTCATAAACCTGTTGTTATTCCCGCAAGAACTGGCATCTTGCGGGGCGATTCTGTTTGTGACTGTGTGGAAATATCTGAATGACACCCTCCGATTCCCCCTCCGGCCCCGACCTCTGGGCTGGGAACCGCCGCGTTTTACCTGCTATCAGAAAACATCCTGAAAGTGTGGTGCTGTTACTGCATGGCTATGGCTCCAACGCCGATGACCTGATTACGCTGGCGCCCGAACTGGCCGACCAGTTACCGGGAACAGCTTTCATTTCCCCTAACGCGCCCTTTGTCTGCGAGATGTCGGCGATGGGAAGACAGTGGTTCTCACTGCAGGATTTCAGCCCGCTCAACCGCTGGAAGGGCGTGAGGGAAGCTGCGCCTTTCGTACTGCAGATGATTGCCGATCTTCAGAAAGAGTTTTCCCTGCCGCTATCGCGTATTGCGCTGGCCGGTTTCTCGCAGGGCGGGATGCTGGCTCTGCATGTCGGCCCGCGTTTGCCGGAACCGCTCGCCGCTGTGGTCAGTTTCTCGGGAATGCTGGTCGGGGCCGAGTATCTGCCCGCTGAAGTGACGGCCCGCCCGCCGGTCTTGCTGGTCCATGGGCAAATGGATCCGGTGGTGCCCTTCGCTTCGCTGCCGCTGGCTGAAACCGCGCTCAAGACTTGCGGGTTTCGGGTGGAAACGGAAATCTGCCCGTTCATGCCGCACAGCATCGACGAAGCCGGTCTGCAGCATGCCCGCCGTTTTCTCGCAGCTGCGCTGCAACCCTCTGGAGTCTGAGCGGGAAACCCGCTACAGTCCCCTTAATATAACGCCAGTCCGAACAGGGACATCCGGGTATGAGTGTCAGTGATTTGCTTGAACAGCAGGCCAGCCCTGCGCTCACCCGGGGAGGCCGTGGTCAGAGGCAGTGCGACTCCAGCGGTCTGTCCTATTACGAAAACCAACCAGCGGCGGGCCCGGTGGATGAGATTGTCATCCTCATTCACGGCAAGGAGCATTTTGGCCGCTTCATGATGCGCCGCGCCGTTGCGGACATCCGCGCCCTCAACCCCCGCGCCCTTATCCTTGCCCCTAATGCCCCTCTCACCAGCACTCTGGAAATTGGCGGCACCGGCACCCGCATTCACCACCGCTGCGAAACCCGCCCCACCCGTTCACAGCCTTGCGACTGGTTCCGCATTCCGTCAGTGCGGGATGCGCTGAGCGCGGTTGCCCAGCTCCGCGCCGGAATCGCCCCCGTTCTCGACCAGATGCACCAGTTCGTCAGTGCCCGGCTGGCCGAACACCATTTTGACGAAAGCCGCCTGACCCTCGTTGGTTTCTCACAGGGCGGTGCCATTGCCACTCATGTGGGGATTGAACGGGAAAAGCCCTGCCGGGGCGTTTATAACCTGTGCGGCATCTTTTTTGATCCGACCGGAGTTCTGCAACGGGGTGAGCCCAAAAGCCGCCCCCCGATTTTCTTTGGTTTTACCAAAGGCGATGAGGTCGTTCCCGGTGAACTGTTCGGCCATGCGCTCTATGCCATGCGCAAGCACCAGCTGCCGGTGACGACGCATATCACCCAGAGCTACCCGGTCATCCGGCATGAAACCCCCAAGCCTCCCTATATTTTCAGGACCCGGTTTACGCTGAAGCCCCCGTTTCTGAAACTGGTCCGGGAAAAAGCCATTCCCGTACCGGTTCTTTACCAGCAGCCCAGCTTTCTCCAATTCCTGCCGACACGAAATGCGCACGCGCCGCATATGACCGCCCATATCGTCCATCCGCAGATGCTGCAGGCGGCCATCATGCACCGTCAGGGACTTTGTGATCCAGCTCTGGGTATGGTTCCTATCAACGATCCGGCCCTCGGCAAACTGTCCTCGCCCCTCGCCAGTCTGGTCAGTCTGGCGGTCAGCCGCGCCATGACGGTCGCCCTCCACACCACCACCCCGACTTCCACTTTCGGACAGCTGGTACGCGACATCCGCCATGGCTACCGCCGCCTGTGTCACCTGCGCTATCATTTCAATCGTCTGGTCAGTCGCAACCCGGCGGTGGTTGCTGTGCAGCAGGCTCTCTCTCAGGAATGGCAGGACCTGCCCGATCCCACCCTGCGCCCCGCCGTGATAAATCGTCCCGTTTCTCCGCGATAATACCCGGCAAAGCGGCTCCCTGTTTGCCTATTTTTAACCATTCTGCTATGTAATAGGGACAGGTGGAACTGGCTGATCGGAGCAGCAGACCCACGAAGAATGCGACGGATGGCGCGCCGCCCTGCGCCGAGGATAGTCAGGTGGCCCACGGCCCTGAACAATGTCCGGCTCTCGTTCTCAATGCCGATTACCGGCCACTGAGTTATCTGCCGCTGTCGCTGTGGTCATGGCAGGAAGCCATCAAGGCCGTCTTCCTCGACCGCGTCCAGATCATCGAAGAATACGAAACCGAAGTCCACTCCCCCAGCTTCCGCATGAAATTGCCGAGCGTGATTGCGCTGAAGGATTATGTTCAGGTCGACCGCCGTCCGGCCTTCACCCGTTTCAATGTTTTCCTGCGGGATCGTTTTTCCTGCCAGTATTGCGGAGACGATTTCAGCACCCCCAACCTGACTTTTGACCATGTGATTCCACGCTCCAAGGGCGGTCTGACCACGTGGGAAAATGTGGTCGCCGCCTGCTCGGACTGCAATGTGGTGAAGGGTGACAAGCTGCCCCGTCAGTGCAACATGTTTCCGCTCCGCACCCCGCGTATCCCTTCAGCCCGCGAGTTGCAGGAAAACGGCCGCGCCTTTCCGCCCGGCTATCTGCACGAAAGTTGGCGCGATTACCTGTACTGGGATACCGAACTGGAGCAGGTTTAGCCACGGCCCCAGCTGCGCCGGGCTGCAAAGCCCGCCCATGCGGCCATGAACAGGCTGATAATGCCGTTCCAGCCGGCCATCGAAATGCCGAGGAACCACCACACCGCCTTGTCGCAAGGCACCACAGTGCTTTCGAAAATCAGGGCCCGTGCGGCCGCCAGATCGTTGGTCGAAAGGTTGGGCGTGGTACAAGACGACTCCCATGTCCACCAATGCTGTTCTACGCCGACGTGGAACAGGGACAGTCCGGCGTTGCCCAGTGCTGCCAGCGCCATGAGCGCCAGCAGCCCGGCCCTGATCTTGGGTTTGTGGATCAGCGCCGCCACCAACCCCAGCCCGATAATGGCCATATGGGGTTTGCGCTCCATGTAACAGAGGGCACAGGGCAGAAGTTTGATAACATATTGATAAAAATAGGCTGCGGCCAGAATTCCTGCCGAGCCCAGCGCTGAGAAAACCGCCGCCCGCCGCCCGTCACCCTGCATCCAGTCGAGCAATTTCAGGAAAGCTTTCATTTTAACCCTCACCTATCGGAATATGGCCGTAGCGCGACAAATCTATCATCCTGCCCCAACCCTGTCTTTTCTGATTGAAACCCTGCGACAAATCGCTATACCCATAGTCCAGCGCGCTGCCTGAGTGGCGAAATTGGTAAACGCACGGGACTCAAAATCCCGCACCTGCAAGGGTTTGTCGGTTCAAGTCCGACCTCAGGCACCACCCTGCCCATACTCTGCGGCTCATGATTAAAGCCCGTTTACCAGAGGTAGTGTTTGCTAAAGGTGGCTTGAGTTTGCTAGATTAATTAGTTGAGTGGTCTAACTAACACAAGAATGAATGGGTGCCCCTGTGAGCGGTAACCTCGCCAAGGTTCATATTCTGGTCGTGGATGACAGCGTGCATATCCGCCGTCTGATCGCGACCATGCTGCATTCCATGGGAGGTGCGCAGATTACGGAAGCCAAAGATGGCGCTACCGCCATGCAACACCTCAGCAAAGGCACTACGGACATCGCGTTGATTGACTGGATGCTGGATGATGGCTCGGGCCGTAATGGTATGGATATGGTGCGCGAGATCAGGGCTTCCAATCAGGAGCAGGTCGCTTTCATGCCGATCATCATGATCACCGGCCATACCGAGCGCGAGAATATCGAAACGGCCCGGGATGCTGGCGTCACCGAGTTTCTGGCCAAACCCTTCACTGCCAAAACCCTTTACAGCCGGATTGCCACACTGGTTGACAATCCCCGCGCTTTCGTCAAAACCCGCAGCTTCTTCGGCCCGGATCGCCGCCGCCGTGAAGAGGAACCCGAAACCGATCGTCGTATGTTCAGTCCCCGGCGTGAGCAAAAATCATGACCCGTGCCCCCTCTGCTCCCAAACCCACCTCGGCTGACGCCATTCTTATTGAGCGCCCCAATGTCCTGCGCGAGAAAATCGGCGGCTCACTCAGTCCAGCCCTGATTGCCAAAGCCGACCAAGCGGTCGCCGCCCTCTCATCCAATTTTGAGGAATGGATGAGTGACGCAGTAGATACTCTGGTTGAATCCCGGCAGAAACTGCTCAATGACCCCACTTTGACCGCCGAAACTTCCGGATTCTCCAAAGCCGCGCTGGAGGTGAAGAGCCTTGGGGAAACCTATGGCTACCCCCTCATCACCCGCATTTCACATTCCCTGTTCCGTCTGCTGGTACGGACGCCGGAAGGCAGGGATCTGCCGGGGGCGCTGGTCGATGCCCATATCGACGCCGTCCGCGCCCTGCTCCGCAACCGGGTCAAAACTGCTGATGACCAACTCGGCACGGTTCTGTCTACCGAGCTTGAGAAGCAGGTTGTTGAGGCTACGCGTAAAGTCTTATAACCCTTTATCAAACAGACGCCGCATCATCTTCAGCGCTAAATCCTGCGCTGCCGATAAACTGGCTGCTTGTTTCAAACAGAGCTGATGGGGATGTTCCTGGGGGGCGTAATTGTCCTGCACCCTAAAACGTCAGTATCTGCGGAGCCTGTGCTGTTGCAGCTGCTTCGCGCCAGAAGGCCCGGTCTTCCGGACCCAGGTTGGTGGCAACGAATTTTTCGGCTTCAGTCTGCGGGGTTTCTAACCGCTGGGCGACGGATTTCTGCACGTCCATGACCTGACTGAAAGCGCGGGATACTACGGCGGCGGCGCTTTCGCCGCTGGCGGTTCCCAGTGGCAGAAAGATGGAGCTGAGAGTCAGGCGCGGCGGTGGCGCGTTGCGGTGGAGGGCGGCCGCGCTGGCGGCGATCAGGGTATTGCGGCCAAAGTCGCACACCGTCCACGCCAGCGGGTTGGCCAGCGCTGAGGGATGCTCTCCGGCATCCTGCGGACAGTGGTCGAGCCGGGCTCCGGCGTTGAGCAGCAGGAAACAGAGGCTGCGGCTACGCTGCCGCACCTCGTCGGGTTCGCGGGCGGCATCGTCGAGCAGGTGACTGAGCATCGCCGCCTGCACATAGGAAATCCGGCCAAAGCTGTTGTTGGGCTCAAGGCCCTGCCGCAGATACCCGGCCAGCTGGTCGAGGTCACGGGCGGCAATGCTTTGCGATACTCTGGCTCCCAGACCATTCGCCGCCAGATAGCCGCCTGCCTGCCGGACGAAGTTTGCAAAGAGGGTGTAGTTAGTGGTCATGGCTCTAGTGTGGGGTTTTTTTCTTAAAAAGGGTTTATCAGGGGGGAGTTTTTCGTTTTTAGGGCGTTTTAAAACAATCCATGCCCATCCCCTGCCATCATAACAGTTGGGTCGATAATTCCCTCCCCCGCTTGCGGGGGAGGGCCAGGGTGGGGGAGGAGAGGTCGGGCAAGAGCCTCAGGTTTCTTGACTGAACCCACCATTCTCCCCCCATCCCGACCTTCCCCCGCAAGCGGGGGAAGGAGAAGGAAAGAAGTGATGTCCTTCTCCGTTAAACAGAGTGGATGACAATGAGGAGCTGAATCCAGTTTTGGTTAAAACGCTTTAGGGACGGAAAGCCCGGTTTATCAGTGGCGTTGCTACTTGCCGATCCCATGCTTTGAAGGAGGGCGTCCAGTAATCCCGTTCTGTGGAGGGCAGATTGGTGGCGACAAAGGCCGCCACCGGCGTTGAGCCGGTAAACAGATTTTGCTGGATGGTGCGGTGCAGGTTTCTCATATGGCGGGTGGCAGTGGCGACCAGAACCCGCCAGCTTTCAGTCGGGTCGGCACATTTCAGCTGTTCGGTAACGGCTGCGCGGATATGCAGCCGGGGGAGGGGTTCACTGCGTTTGATGGCACTGTAAAGGGCGCTCAGCATGATGCGGGCTCCAAAGGCGCTGTCTGTCCACAATCCGGCATCATGGGCGGCCGGGCAGGGATCTCGGGAGCCAACCGGAGCCTCTTCCAGCCTTGCTCCATAGGCCAGCAGCAGGTGGGCGATGATCTCGGCCTTGTCGCGCTCTTCGCGGGTGTTATAGACCCCGACCAGAATGGTCGGGGTGATGGTAAACACGCCCTCTTCGTCAGGACTTATATTGAAAACAAGCTGTTGAGGAGCCGCGAGTCTGAGGTCGCCATCTGCCACCCGCTGCTGAAAAAGCACACGATTATGTAGTGCGACATGCAGCGGGCTGAAATCACACCCCTCGGGGGCAGGCGAACAGCCATCCCGCAAGAGGGCGCTGACAACCTCAACATGGTTGTGTCTAACGGCGGTTAGAAGGTCAATTGGATTACCATGTGTTGTCAGGGGGAATACTCTCTGACAGAAGGCGCCCGCCTCAGTTGAAGGGAAACTTCGCCCTTTTCAACATTCCCAAGAAAATGTTTAAAGAGTTTTTCTCCATCTTGGTGAGGAGCCGGACTCCATTCTCGTTTTGCCCTCTTGGTGGCCATAAAAGTTAGCGATAAGGCAGTGCCACCCGCCATAATTGCCCAAATGGGCTGTATGGGGTCAACGATGCAACGCGCGGCTATAAAGGCAAAGTCGGTAGCTAAGACCGTCGAAGTCTGCAGGAAGTTGGCGCGTAGGGGACGGCATATTTTCCCCAATCTTTCGAGATCGTTGAGGGGGAGGGATTGAGGGACTTCAGGTGGGTTATTATAGCTAACCGACAGAGGTGGATTGGCCTGCAGGACGGCGTCGGCTTCCTGCTGCAGCTCTTTGAGAGCACCGAACTTCTGGCGTCCTCTGACGCTAAGCGCCAGATGAGCGGCGGCCAGTCCGCCAGCTACTCCCGCCGGAACAGGCTTCTCTTCCAAGGCGTAATTCACGCCCGCATAGGCCAGCGCTGCCGCCGCGCAAAGGTTTGTCCACCTCAAGAGGCCAGCGCCGATTTTTCCATTATGGGCGGTGTGCTTCAGCGCCTCAGCTCCCGTAAGATAACAATCGGTATTTTCGTATGAAACCTCGTCGTTTTTCACTATGAATTCCTCCCGAAATTTGAACACCGGCGGAGTCGTAGCGGAGCGCAAAGGCCGAAGTCAAGAAATTTAGGGGTGGTACGTCCATCACAATTCTTTCATGATTGCTCTTGTAAGGAGGTGCGTTAACTCCTACATGCAGGGGGCAGGTCGGACGGCGCTCGGGCGCGTATCTGCTAACCTTTTGTTTTCACGCCATTTTGGGCTGTCGGGGAGAAACGCAATGAGCAAAGTTATCGGAATCGATCTGGGAACCACCAATTCCTGCGTCGCCATCATGGACAGCGGTCAGCCCAAGGTGCTGGAGAACGCGGAAGGGGCGCGCACCACTCCGTCCATTGTCGCCTATCCCGATAATGGCGAGCGTCTGGTTGGTCAGGCTGCCAAGCGGCAGGCGGTTACCAATTTCAAGAACACCTTTTATGCGGTCAAGCGCCTGATCGGTCGCCGCTATGAGGACGCCGAGGTAGAGAAGATGCGCAAGCTGGCGCCGTTCTCCATCGTGCGCGGCGACAATGGCGATGCGTGGGTTGAGGTCAAGGGCAAGAAGGCCTCCCCGCCGGAAATTTCTGCCGAGGTTCTCAAGAAGCTCAAGGCTGATGCCGAGAAGTATCTGGGTCAGCCGGTGACGCAGGCGGTTATCACTGTTCCTGCTTACTTCAATGACGCCCAGCGTCAGGCTACCAAGGACGCTGGCAAGATTGCCGGTCTGGAAGTTCTGCGTATCATCAACGAGCCGACGGCGGCGGCGCTGGCCTATGGCCTCGACAAAAAGAAGGCCGGAATCATTGCCGTTTATGACCTCGGCGGCGGCACTTTCGACATTTCGGTGCTGGAAATCGGCGATGGCGTGTTTGAAGTCAAATCCACCAATGGCGATACCTTCCTTGGCGGTGAGGACTTTGATCAGCGCATCATTGACTACATTGCCGACGAGTTCAAAAAGGAAAGCGGCATTGATCTGCGCAATGACCGCATGACCCTGCAGCGCCTCAAGGCGGCGGCTGAAAAAGCCAAGATCGAGCTGTCTTCGGCCATGGAAACCGACATCAACGAACCCTTCATCACGGCCGACGCTACCGGCCCCAAGCATCTGCTGGTCAAGCTGACCCGTGCCAAGCTGGAAGGTATCGTTGGCGACCTCATCCAGAACACCATTCCCCGCTGCGAGGCGGCGCTCAAGGATGCCGGAGTCAAGGCCAGCCAGATTGACGAAGTGGTTATGGTCGGCGGGATGACCCGTATGCCCAAAGTGGTGGAAGTGGTCGAAAAGTTCTTCGGCAAGAAGCCGCATCAGGGCGTTAATCCGGATGAAGTGGTGGCAATCGGCGCGGCGGTTCAGGCTGGCGTGCTGAAGGGCGAAGTCAAGGATGTGCTGCTGCTCGACGTGACCCCGCTCAGCCTCGGCATTGAAACGCTGGGCGGCGTGTTCACGCCGCTGATCGAGCGTAACACCACCATTCCGACCAAGAAGAGCCAGATTTTCTCGACCGCCGAGGATAACCAGAATGCCGTGACCATCCGTATTGCTCAGGGTGAGCGCGGCATGTTCTCCGACAACAAGCTGCTCGGGCAGTTCGACCTGACCGGCATTCCGCCCGCACCGCGTGGCGTGCCGAAGGTGGAAGTGACCTTTGATATTGATGCCAACGGTATCGTGGCGGTTTCGGCCAAGGATATGGCCACCAACAAGGAACAGCGCATCAGCATCAGCCCCTCGGGCGGCCTGTCGAAGGACGACATCGAGAAGATGGTCAAGGAAGCCGAAAGCCACAAGGCCGAAGACGCCAAGCGCAAGGAGCTGATTGAAGCCCGCAACCATGCCGATGGCCTGCTCCATTCCACCGAGCAGCAGCTCAAGGAACATGGCGACAAGCTGGACGCCGAGGCCCGGGGCAAGATTGACTCCGCCCTCGCCGACCTCAAGGCGGTCAAGGACAGCGAAGACCTCGCCACCATCAAGAGCAAGACGGATGCGCTGTCGCAAGCGGTCATGAAGCTCGGGGAAGCCATGTACAAGGGGACAGGTGGTGATGCCGCCGGTGCCGCTGGCGCTCCGCCTCCGCCCGAGCATGATCCCGCTGCCGCGCATGGCGGTGAGAGCGGCGCCCGTTCCGGTGACGACAAGGTCGTTGATGCCGATTTCGAGGAAGTTGATCCTAACCAGAAGCGGGCGTGAAGATTGTAGTGACCTTAATAACCCTCCCCCGCTTGCGGGGGAGGGTTTTCCTGTGTAAGAGACGAGTATGGCTAGCAAACGTGATTACTATGAAGTCTTGGGTGTCAGCAAAGGCGCCTCTGCCGATGAGCTGAAAAAGGCGTATCGCAAGCTGGCGATGGCGCATCATCCTGACCGTAATCACGACGACAAGCAGGCCGAGTCAAAATTCAAGGAACTCAACGAAGCCTATGATGTCCTCAAGGACGATCAGAAGCGCGCTGCCTATGACCGTTTCGGCCATCAGGCTTTTGCTGGTGGTACCGGGCCGGGGGCGGGCGGCGGTGATCCGTTTGCCGGGTTCGGCGGCTTCAATTTCGGTCAGGGTGGCGGCGGCGGATTTGCCGACATTTTTGACGAGATGTTCGGCGAGTTCATGAATGCGCGGCCCCAGCAGGGGGCCGGACGTGGCGCCGATATGCGCTATAATCTCGAAATATCGCTGGAGGACGCCTTCAAGGGCAGTCAGGCCCAGATCCGGGTGCCGTCTTCCATCAGCTGCGATGCCTGCAACGGCAGCGGGGCCAAGCCCGGCACCCAGCCCACCACCTGCACCACCTGCGGCGGTCATGGCAAGGTACGCGCCCAGCAGGGCTTCTTCACGATTGAACGCACCTGTCCCAGTTGCTCGGGTGCGGGCCGTGTTATCAAGACGCCCTGTCCTACCTGTGGCGGTTCGGGCCGCACTCGGCGGGAGCGTTCGCTGAAGGTGGATATTCCGGCCGGGGTTGAAGATGGTACCCGGATCCGGCTGGCGGGTGAGGGGGAGGCCGGGATGCGCGGTGCGCCACCGGGCGACCTTTACATTTTTCTGGCCATCAAGAGCCATACCCTGTTTCAGCGCGATGGCGCCAACCTGCATTGCCGCGTTCCGATCCAGATGACGACCGCGACCCTTGGCGGCGAAATCGAGATTCCGTCGATTGACGGCAGCCGCACCAAACTGTCCATCAATCCCGGCACCCAGAGCGGTCAGCAATACCGCCTGCGCGGCAAGGGCATGAGCGTCATGAAGTCAAGCCAGCGCGGCGACCTCTATGTTGAAGCGCTGGTTGAAACGCCGCGCAACCTGACGCCCAAGCAGCAGGAATTGCTGCGCGAATTCGCACGGGAAACCGGCGACAATCCCGGTATGCACCCCGAAAGCCACGGCTTTTTCAGCAAGGTCAAGGATTTCTTTGAGGGTCTTTCCTGAGGGCGGGT
>CAYSDE010000024.1:0-17225 GCA_964429685.1 uncultured Pseudobdellovibrionaceae bacterium | reverse complement strand
AAGGTTGTCCGCACCGGCAAGCCGGATGCGGCGGCGTAAAACACACGGTGGCCCCGCTTCGTCGGGATGACGATCAACAAAAAACGGACGGTAAGGACACATCATGGGTTTCAACTGCGGTATTGTCGGTCTGCCGAATGTCGGCAAGTCCACACTGTTCAACGCCCTCACCGCCACGCAGGCGGCACAGGCAGCCAATTTTCCGTTCTGCACGATTGAACCGAATGTCGGGCGGGTCGGGGTGCCGGATACGCGGTTGGACAAAATCGCCGCCATCGGTCATTCCGCCAAAATCATTCCGACCCAGCTGGAGTTTGTTGATATTGCCGGACTGGTCAAAGGGGCCAGCAAGGGCGAAGGTCTTGGCAACCAGTTTCTCGGCAATATCCGCGCCACCGATGCCATCCTCCATGTGCTGCGCTGCTTTGAAGACGGCGATGTCACCCATGTCGAAGGCTCGGTTGATCCGGTACGCGATGCCCAGATCATTTCTACCGAGTTGATGCTGTGCGATCTCGAGAGTCTGGAAAAGCAGATCGAAAACTGGAAAAAGCGGGCCAAGCAGGGCGACAAGGAAGCGCTGGTGCGCGCTCCGGTGATGGAAAAGGCTATTGCGGCTCTTTCGGCTGGCCAGCCTGCCCGCACCGTCAAACTCACTGACGACGAGAAAGCCGCTTTTGATGGACTGCAGCTGCTCACCGCCAAACCGGTGCTGTATATCTGCAATGTCGATGAGGGGTCTGCCGCCACCGGCAACGCCTTCTCCAGCGCGGTTGCTGAAATGGCCAAAGCCGAAGGCGCCTCCTCTGTCATCATCTCGGCGGCGATTGAAGCCGAAGTGGCCCAGCTGCCCCCGGAAGAACAAACCGAATTTCTGGCTTCAATGGGTCTGGACGAGCCCGGCCTCAACAAGGTGATCCGCGCCGGCTACAGCCTGCTCGGCCTGCTGACCTTCTTCACCGTTGGCCCCAAGGAAGCGCGGGCCTGGACGGTGCATCAGGGAGCCAAAGCGCCACAAGCCGCCGGAGCCATTCATACCGACTTCGAACGCGGCTTCATCCGCGCTGAAACCATCGCCTATGATGATTTCGTGGCGCTGGGCGGTGAAAGCGCCTGCCGCGACGCAGGCAAGCTGCGGCAGGAAGGCAAGGAGTATCCAGTCAAGGACGGCGACATTTTCCACTTCAAATTCAACGTCTGACCGGCGGGAAGAGGTTAAGAATCTGCTAACCTCCCGGTTCAAGATATGACTGGCATGGGCCAATAATCCCCTCCCCCGCTTGCGGGGGAGGGCTAGGGTGGGGGAGGAATGCCGCGAAATCCCCGAATTTTCTGACCCAGTCCACCATGCTCCCCCCATCCCGACCTTCCCCCGCAAGCGGGGGAAGGAGCAGAAAAGCAATCACGTCAGTGCTAAAATCGCCAGTTAACACGGCTTTAAGCCAGACCAGCTACAATGCCTCTGAACAATCAGGGGCTGCTTATGGCAAAAGATCACGATAACGAGCTTCCTCCGGGCAATGCCTTTCAGCATATCGCCCGCTCCGAGGCGGTGGATCCCGCAGGAGTGTTTGCCAGTATGCAGAGCATCTGCGATGCCGGGAGCCCGGGAGCTGCTGCTGAAGCCATGAGAATCATAGCGCCCTATGCCACCATCGCCGCCGACAATCTGCACCGCGCCTGTGCGAAATCGGCAACGGTTTCTCGCAGAAAGCCCGGTTCCGGTTGCGCTCCCGCGTAACTGCGTCATAATCAAACTGTCTTTAGTTCTCCGCTGGAGGTTTCTCATGCGTCGTCTTTTTGTTTTGACCGCTCTGGCGCTATGCGCCGCTGCCCTGCCCGCCCGCGCCGCTGTCCTGTGGAGTGAAACCAGTGAGAACGGGTATCCGGTCACTCACTGGGCCAAGGGCGCCACAGTGGAGGAAGTCAGCAATCTGACCCGCGCCTATGTGGGCGGTCACAGCCGCACCCTTGTTCTCTGCCGCCAGAGCGGCTGGTTTGCCTATGTCGGCTCGCAACGGGACTTCCGTAACGGGGCAGTCTGTGGTTATACAACCGAGATTGCCGCCGTCTACGCCGCCCGCCAGCAATGCGAATTACAGGACGGGATTTGCGACCTCGAGCGCGTCGGTTATGACACCGGCGTTCCCGCCACTGCCATAACCTCCACCAGCCTGCCGGTCATTCTTCCCGGTACTGTCGGCGCCGACGAACCGCCCAGCACACTGCCTGACCCGGTCGAGTACAAGCGCTGGCATATATTTGACTGAGCTGCACCGATCTGATTGACTCTTGGTGCATACCCTCTAGCCTCTTGGTTATGACCAGTCCCCTTCTGACGACCCCCCTCACCGCCCTGCACCGCGCTGCCGGAGCCCGTATGGCGGGCTTTGCCGGGTATGACATGCCGATCCAGTATGCGGAGGGCATCATGGCCGAGCATCTGCACACCCGCGCCGCTGCCGGCCTCTTCGATGTGTCGCATATGGGGCAGTGTCTGCTGGAAGGCGCAGGCGCTGCCGCCACTCTGGAGCGCGTCACGCCCGGTGAAATCGCCGGACTGGCAATAGGTCGTATGCGCTACTCGATTTTACTGAATGAGCGCGGCGGCATCATCGATGATCTGATGATCCTGCGCCTCGCCACAGGCCGCTTCTTTATTGTGGTCAATGCCAGCCGCAAGGACGGAGATTTTGCCCTGCTGCAAAGCGTGCTTGAGACAGATACCAGCCTCACAATACTCCCTGACCGCGCCTTAGTCGCGCTGCAGGGGCCACAGGCCGAAGCCGCGCTAACCCCGCTTTTGCCCGACTGTGCGGCACTGTCTTTCCTCTCTGGTGTTTGGGTGGAAGACATCTGCCTCACCCGCTCCGGCTACACCGGCGAGGACGGCTTTGAAATTTCTCTGTCTGCCGCTGCTGCCGCAAACTTCTGTACCCGGCTCCTCGAAAATCCCGCCGTCAAGTGGATTGGCCTCGGAGCGCGGGACAGTCTGCGGCTGGAAGCCGGGCTCTCCCTCTACGGACATGAACTGGATGAAAGCATTTCTCCCGTTGAGGCCGATCTGGCCTGGGTGATTGGCAAACGCCGCCGCGAAGCCGGTGACTTTCCGGGAGCAGCGCGCATTCTGGATGAACTGAAGAACGGCCCGCCCCGCAAGCGGGTTGGCCTGAAGCCCGAGGGCCGCGCCATCGCCCGCGAACAAACCGCCATTCACGACACGACAGGCCGTTTGGTCGGCCATGTTACCAGTGGCGGCTTCGGCCCAACTATTGGCGGGCCGGTGGCGATGGGCTATGTTGAAACCGCGCTGGCCGCACCCGGCACCCGCCTCAACCTGATGGTGCGCGGTCAGGCCCTGCCCGCACTTGTCACCCCCCTCCCCTTTGTTCCCCACACTTACAAACGCACGGACAAGAAATGCTGAAATTTACTGCTGAACATGAATGGTTGAAGATAGACGGCGACATCGCCACCGTCGGCATCACCGACTTTGCCCAGCATGCGCTCGGCGATGTGGTCTATGTCGAGCTGCCGCCCGTCGGCAAGGACGTGAAGCAGCGACAGGAAACCGCCGTGGTTGAATCGGTCAAGGCCGCCTCGGATGTTTATGCGCCGCTCAGCGGCAAGATCATTGCTGTCAATGACGCACTGGCGACCACCCCCGCACTGGTCAACAGCGCCCCGCAAAGCGAGGGCTGGTTCTTCAAACTGCAACTCAGCACCCCCGCCGAGCTTGAAGCTCTGCTCGATCAGGCGGGGTATGACGCGCATATCAAGGCGCTGGGGTGAATATGATGGAAACTAATATCTGTCCTTTCTGTTTTTTACAGAAAAAATACGGCCCTCATCTCTACGAGATGAGACAAGCAAAATTCGGCATACTCGTATGCACTGATTGTTTAGCATCAAACCATGATGGTCTTTCTCCACATAATGAAGAAATACTCAAGGCTAAACTGCCTCCGGAAAATTTTGCTAAACTTGCCAGAAACAGTCGAGGTCTTATTGAAGTGTAGTTTTCTCTAGAGGACAACTTACATGCGCTACCTGCCCCACACGCCCGCCGACCGCGCTGCCCTGCTGGCTGCCATTGGCGTGCCCTCGGTTGATGCCCTGTTTAAAGATGTGCCCCAAAGCGCCCATCTCAGCGGGCCGATTGCCGACCTGCCCCTTGCACAGGGCGAGATGGAAGTTGAGCGGCACCTGACGGCGCTGGCGAAAAAGAATCTGGGCACCTCCGCCGCGCCCAGCTTCTTGGGAGCCGGGGCGTATCGCCACCATATTCCGGCTGCGGTCGATCACCTGATCCAGCGCGGCGAATTCCTCACCTCTTACACGCCCTATCAGCCGGAAATTTCGCAGGGCACGCTGCAAATGCTGTTCGAGTTTCAAACGATGGTTTGTCAGCTCACCGGCATGGAGGTTGCCAACGCCTCGATGTATGACGGAGCGACCGCTGCCGCCGAGGCCGTGGCAATGGCGCAGCGCATTACCGGACGCTCCAGCGCGGTTCTGTCGGGCGGGCTGCATCCGCACACGCGGGACATCATCACCACGCAAGCCGACTGGACGTCCCATCAGGCGGTGGTGTTGCCTCCCGACAGTGAAGGCACCGAAAACCTGCTGGCGCATATCACCGACCAGACCGCCTGTGTGGTGGTGCAATACCCTGCTTTCTTCGGTCATCTGTCCGATCATGCCGCGCTGGCCAAAGCCTGCCACGCCAAGGGTGCGCTGCTGATTATCTTGGTCACTGAAATCATTGCACTGGGCCTGCTGCCGCCGCCCGGCGAAATGGGCGCCGATATTGTGGTGGCCGAAGGCCAGTCCCTCGGCAATCCGCTCGGCTTTGGCGGTCCCTATGTCGGCCTGCTGGCCACGCGGGAAAAGTTCATCCGTCAGATGCCGGGGCGCATTTGCGGCGAGACGGTGGATGCCGAAGGGCGGCGCGGTTTTGTCCTCACCCTCTCCACCCGCGAGCAGCATATCCGCCGCGAAAAAGCCACCTCCAACATCTGCACCAATGCCGGGCTGTGTGCGCTGGCTTTTACCATCCACCTGTCTTTGCTGGGCGAACAGGGCTTGACCCGACTCGCCCGGATCAACCATGCCAAGGCGTGCGAACTGGCGGACGCGCTGGCTCAAGTTTCTGGTGTCGAGGTTGTGAATAGAAGCTTCTTCAACGAATTCTGCCTGCGCCTGAACCAACCTGCCGCCGCCGTGGTGGAAACCCTCGCCCAACGCGGCATTCTGGCCGGTGTGCCGGTGTCGCGGCTCTACCCCACTGAACCCGCGTGCCGGAACCTGCTGCTGGTAGCCGCAACCGAGCTGACAACAAGTGAGGATATTGCGGCGCTGTGTGCGGCATTGAGGGAGGCGCTGATATGACGTCAACTCACGCCCTGCCCCATTCCATAAACATAGTCATTCCCGCGAAAGCGGGAATCCAGCGTAAGGCGCGACAGCGCCGATATGACTCTTTGGCTCGCAGGTCTGTGCAAGTTTCTGGCGCAAGTCTGGATTCCCGCTTTCGCGGGAATGACTATTGAGAGAGGGTACGAAATGAAAGGCGCTTTAGTTTTTTTTCTTTCTTTCCTCATATGGCTAGCGGCAAGCTTCTGTTACATTTATCTTATTGGCCCTTCTGTCGTTGGCACTTCTAGTTATTCTACGTTAGGCCAGCTTGGCGACAGCTTTGGCATTATAAATTCATTGTTATCAGCGTTAGTTGTAGCTGGCGTCTATCTCACCTATGCTCAACAACGGGAAACAATTGAGCTTGAAAGGAGTCAGATCAAAGACGAAAGAAACGCCTCGGCGCAGAAAACAATTGAAGATCGTTTTTTCAAGATGCTTGAGGCACACCAAAGCCTAGTCAATTCACTTGTCCACATTCAGCTCGGAGTAGAGTACACTGGAAAGATTGCATTGCTGCGCGAATATGAACGACTAATTGCATTTAATTTTCTCGAGATCAAAGAGAAGGAAGAGAACGAAGGAGAACCTAGCAGGGTATATTCCGGAACAGATATTCTCGAAAGTCTAGAGATTATTAAGGTCAAACAGGCATACCAAGAACATTACGGAGAAATCGAATGGGACGAACAAAAAACTCAGTTTAAGAAGAATGTGATTCCGTTTGCACTAAGGATGATGGCACTTGAAAAACTATGCCCTGAATTTACAGAGCAGCAGAATGCATTCTTCAGATTTTTTAAGGAGACGAAGCATCGCATTTCTCACTATTTTAGCAGCCTGCTCTCCCTTCTGGAGTTTATTGACTCACAACAGACACCGCCAGAATCACCTAAAAATGACGAAATAGAGAAGACAAAGAAATACTACTTCTCCCTAATCAAAGCGCAGCTTTCCCCCCAAGAGCAAGCCTTGCTCTTCTACTATAATCGATTCAAAGCTACCCCTGATGAGAAAGCGATTCTTGAAAACAGCGGCTTGTTTAAAGACATCTCATCTTTTGATCTTATTCACCCAGACCATAGCATTAAACTTCTCCTCGTCGACAAATTCACCCCCTCCCCCGCAAGCGGGAGAGGGAACCTTTGAGGTAACCTCATGACCATGAACACCCAAGGCCGGCCCACCACGCCGCAGACAGAAGCCACCCACAGCGGCACGGTGCTGGGGCACAAGGGGCTGATGCTGGAGGAGAAACTGCTCTTCGAGCAATCGACGCCGGGATGTTGCGGGGTAGATTTGCCTGCTGCGCCCGCGCATACACCCCGCCTCAACGGATTGGCTCCGCGCCTCGCGGTTGGGCTGCCGGAACTGGCCGAGCCGCAGGTGGTGCGGCATTACACCCGCCTGTCCCAAAAGAACTACGCGATTGACAGCGGGCTCTATCCGCTCGGCTCTTGCACCATGAAGCATAATCCGCGCCTCAATGAAAAAATGGCGCGGCTGCCGGGGCTGGCGGATCTGCATCCGCTGCAACCCCTCAGCACCGTGCAGGGCGCGTTGCAGCTGATTGATGAACTGGCCGACTGGCTGCTGAAACTGACCGGCATGAGCGCGGTGGCGATGTCGCCCGCTGCCGGAGCGCAGGGCGAATTCTGCGGGATGCTGGCGATCAAGGCGGCTCTGCGCGATAAGGGCGAAGACAAAACCCGCATCAAGGTTCTGGTGCCCGAAAGTGCGCATGGCACCAATCCGGCCACGGCGGCGGCACTGGGATTTTCGGTCATCACGGTCAAGGCCGGGGCGGATGGTCGCGTCACCGCCGCAGCGGTGAAAGCCGCGCTGGGGCCGGACATCGCCGCGCTGATGCTGACCAATCCCAACACCTGCGGCCTGTTCGAGCGCGAGATCATCGAAATTGCGCAAGCGGTGCGCGAGGCGGGCGCGTATTTTTATTGTGACGGCGCCAACTTCAACGCCATTGTCGGGCGCGTGCGCCCCGCCGATCTGGGCGTGGATTGTATGCATATCAACCTGCACAAAACTTTTTCCACCCCGCATGGCGGCGGCGGGCCGGGCGCCGGGCCGGTGGTGTTGTCGCAGCGCCTCGCTCCTTATATGCCGGTGCCGTATGTGCTGAAAAACGCTGACGGCTATACGCTGGTTGAGCAGATCGCCGCCAAAGAGCCCGGACGGCTCAAGGGGTTTCACGGCCAGATGGGCATGTTCATCCGCGCCCTCTGCTATTGCCTCTCGCATGGGACGGACGGGCTCTATACCGCCTCGGGCGATGCGGTGCTGAATGCCAATTACATTCTGGCCCGCCTGCAGTCCCTCATGAGCGCACCCTTTCCGGGGCCCTGTATGCATGAAGCGTTATTTGATGACAGCTTTCTCAAGGATACCGGCGTCACCACGCTGGATTTTGCCAAGGCGATGATTGACGAAGGTTATCACCCGATGACGATGTATTTTCCCCTCGTCGTGCATGGCGCGTTGTTGATTGAGCCGACCGAGAGCGAAAGCAAACGCAGCCTTGACGACTTTATCCGCGTTCTGGAAAATCTGGCCCGCCGCGCTCAAGCGGGCGAGGCCGAACATTTTACCAACGCCCCCCGCCTCACCCCGCGCCGCAGACTGGACGAAACTAGGGCCGCCCGCCAGCCGGTGCTGCGGTGGAAGAAAGTGGTAGATTAACCATTTTTCCGGTGACTTTGCCGGAAGCCACATGTTAGCTTCCGGGCGGGAGAAACAGAAAACAAGGAAACATACCATGACAACTACTACAAATGCTTTCACCCCGTTATCAAACGCGGGCATGATGGAAAACCCCGACAGGACGTTGCTGACTGTCCAGATGCAGGAAATCTCGTTTCCCCGGATGTCTGAAAATAGGGTTGGCATTATCTCATCACCACAGAGATTGGCACACCTGCTGCCGGAAAAACACTTTATGGAGAGATTGAGTCCGCCCTCAATCGCGGGGATAACGACCGTTCTTTGCTCTCCATCACCGACCACCGTGGCCCCCAGCCCGTCACCCTGACCGGCGAGGAGATGGCTGCCTTCGTAGCGGCCCTGCAAGCTGAAACTCCGGCATCACCCCGCACCGGAGGCTGTATGAAACCCGCGCTACCCGCCAACCAGTACTGAGATAGACAGGGGCAAGAAATACATAGATTTTTCAGGCTTCTTCTCAGGGTTTCAGACAAATTTAATACCTTGGACTGAGACTTGAGAGGGGAGTCTTTGTATGACCGTTACATTCTCGTTTTCGACCTCCCGGCGGAGTCACCTTTTTCTCATCGCCAAGATCCTGACCGAAGGACTCAGAACGCAGCAATTCGACTCCGCTGAATCACCACTGACCATCCAGTTTTCTGGAAGTTACCGGAGTGGCAAAAGCATTTTTACTGATACGCTGGCAAAACAGCTGGCCACCCTTCAGCCACAAACCGACCTGCTTGAAGTACAGATGACCCGGCGTAGACGTGAGGGAAGGTATTCCTCCCATATTCACCGTGATGGACACTTCACCACAGATGAAGCTTCCTTCTTCCACGGCACCGTCAACGGACAGCCATTCGCGCTCAACATGATCGATGCCGGGTTCACACTAAAGAGCTACCCGCCAAGGGCTGCAGACCAACAGGAATGGGCTCGTGTCAAACAGAACTTCCGGGATCAACGCCGCAGCGGCGGGATTGACGTCATCAGTAATGATCCCACCCCAGACCCGTCAACCGGCATTTCCATCTGGATTGAAGCGCCTGGGGCCCAACGCAAATCTGCCCCTCCAGACAAGAAAATAGAGGCTTCACCACTGGCAAGAGCCTTTGCCACCACCCGCCGCCAGACTGGGCAAGAGTGGGGCCGTTTTGTAGAAATAGAAATCCGGGATCCGCGTTTGTTAGCCTCACCCGCCTTCATGTCGAATCTGGAGAAATTTGCATGCAGCTGGAACTTCTCCAACTTTCGCTCTGACAGGCCGTGGCTGAGCTGGTTACACCAGACACTGCTCAAACGCCCGCTGATTGCTTTTCAGGGACTATCCTTCTGGCCAGACAAGCTACCAACTTGCGCGAACAGGACAACACTTAAGGAATCTCCCAGGCTATCCTGAGATCAGCAAACCAACCTGCAGCCAGTAAGTATCTCAGCCACTCCTACCCGCCGGGCCAAGACTGGCTATGCCGCACGTTTTACCGCCGCCCCCTCCCTAACCCTCCCGCGCAGCGGGGGAGGCACAAAAAACGCCCCGCACTTTTACAGGACGGGGCGTTTCGTGTTCTGTGAGACGCAGATTACTGAATGGCGACCCAGACCGCTTCGCGGCCCTTGTCGGACTCAGCGACCTTCATTTTGACCTTACCACCCGGCTGCAACATTTCCGGCATCAGGCCGACGCGACGCAGGGTAGAGCGATGGAGGAAAATATCCGCGCCGCCATCAGACGGAGCGACGAAGCCGAAGCCTTTTTCGGGCTTGAACCACTTGATAGTACCTTCCATCTCGGTGGTCGGGCCGGTCGGCTCGGGGCCACCATTGTCATCGTCGAACGAACGACGGGGGGCCGGACGGTCGCCATAGGGACGACGCTCGCCGCCGCCATAGCCACCACGATCGCCACCATAGCCGCCGCGATCACGGTCGCCGCCACGGGCTCCATAGCCACCGCGATCACGATCGCCATAGCCACCGCCGCGATCCCCATAGCCGCCACGGTCACGATCGCCGAAACCACCACCAGCAGCGCCGCCGAAGCCGCCACCGGGAGCGCCGGGCGTACCTTCGCTCAGCACTTCAATGATGCGCACGACCTGCGGGCCTTTGGCGCCGGGCGCGATCTCGCACATCACTTCGGCTTCAGGATTAAGCTCGTTACGGCCAGCGCGGCTGACCACCGACATATGGAGAAACGCATCAGGCGTACCGTCAGCCGGCGCGACAAATCCGAAACCCTTTGTATTGTTGAACCACTTGACCTTGGCTTTGACAGGAGAACCGGGATCCATGGGCATGGCATTAAACTGATTAAACCGAGTCACAGAACGCAACCTTTCCACTGGCCCCATAGCGCTAGGGCACATCGCTGCTGCTCCCACCCTGAGAGCTGCAGCGCTGAATTTGGCACAAACAGGTTCTGATTTCCAGTATTCTTGCACTGCAAAACGCTGCGGCCCTTGCTCTCTGACGAAAGACGCAACATTATGTCGAAAGGGGAAAAAGACAGCCCGCCCCCCAAACCCGAAAAACTCCTGCAAAAGCAAGGGGAAGGAAGATATGTCTGATACTGCGCCGCTCTGGCTTTCTGCCTACCCCGCAGAGATTGACTGGAATGCCGGAATTGAGGTTTTCCCGACCCACCGTCTGCTGGAGGAAGCCAGCGCCCGCTTTGCCGACCGTCCTTTTCTCGAATTCATGGGCAAGCGCCTCACCTATGGCGAGGGGATGGAACTGGTCAACCGGCTGGCGGCTGGCCTGCAGACTCTGGGCGTGCAGAAGGGACAGCGGCTCGGCCTCTTCCTGCCCAACTGCCCTTATTTCGTCATCGCCTATTACGCGGCGCTGAAGATCGGCGCGGTGGTCGTCAACCTCAATCCACTCTATGTCGAACACGAGTTGCTGCATCATCTGAATGACAGCGGCGTGGAAATTGTCTTCTGTCTCGACCTTGCCCGCCTGCTCGCCAAACTTGATCTGGTGTTCGAGCGCACGCCGCTGAAGCAGATTATCGTCTGCCCGTTTGCCGCCAGTTTGCCTTTCCCGAAGAACCTGCTGTTCCCGCTGGTCAAACGCAAGGATGTGGCGCGCTGGCGCAAAGACAGCCGCCATACCGGCTGGGCAGATGTGCTGGCGCCCACCGGAGCGGCTCCCCTGCCGGTGCCGATTGAGCCGCATCATGATCTGGCGGTGCTGCAATATACCGGCGGCACCACCGGCGTCTCGAAAGGCGCGATGCTGACTCATGCCAACCTCACCGCCAACGCCCTTCAATGCGCGATGTGGTTTACCGGCTGCCAGCCGGGACAGGAGCGGATGCTGGGAGTTATTCCCCTCTTCCACTGTTTTGCCATGACCGTAGTGATGAACATGTCGATCCGGCTGGGAGCTGAGATCATCCTGCTGCCGCGCTTTGATCTCGACGAGTTGATGGGAACCATGCACCGTCTCAAGCCGACCATGTTTGCGGCGGTGCCGACCATTTATACCGCCATTATCCATCATCCGCGTTTGAACCGGTTTGACCTGACCTCCATCCGCCGCTGCCTTTCGGGCGGAGCGCCCCTGCCGGTGGAAGTGAAGGCGCAGTTTGAAAAGCTGACCGGCTGCTCACTGGTTGAGGGCTATGGCCTGTCCGAAACCTCACCGGTCGCCACATGCAACCCGCTGAACGGCGTCAACAAGGCGGGTAGTATCGGCCTGCCTTTGCCGGGCACCCGCATCAGCATCCGCTCGCTGGACGATGCCACGGTTGAAGTCGCGCAGGGCGAACGCGGGGAAGTCTGCATCCACGGCCCGCAGGTGATGAAGGGCTATTGGAAGCATGAGGATGAAACCGCCAAGGTCATGCTGCCCGATGGCTGGCTGCGCACCGGCGATGTCGGCATTATGGACAAGGACGGCTATATCGCCATTGTTGACCGCATCAAGGACATGATTCTGTGCAGCGGCTACAATGTCTATCCGCGCAATGTCGAAGAAGCGATTTACCTTCACCCCGCCGTCGCTGAAGTGGTGGTGCTGGGCCTGCCGGATGAATATCGCGGCCAGACCGTCAAGGCCTTCATCAAACTGAAAGAGGGGCAGAGTCTGACCGCCGACGAACTGGAATTGTTTCTGAAAAACAAACTCTCGGCGATTGAGCGTCCCAAACTGGTGGAGTTCCGCAGCGAACTCCCCAAAACCATGGTCGGCAAACTCTCCCGCAAAGCTCTGCTGGATGAAGAGCTGAAAAATAAGTAATACCAACCACCGTAAATAAAGACTCACTCTCCACACGTCATTCCAGCGCAAGCTGGCATGACGATTTTTATAAGTTACTTTATCGGTGTGGATACACTCAAACTTAAAACGCCCTAATACCGCGATGAAGGCTGGTGGAGCGGTCAGTCCGGACTGACCGCTCCGGAAGGTATTTGCGGTTCAGTGCGCGTAATGCCGCATCAATGTCTGTAAAGCACCGCGCAGTTCGGCCCGTTGCGGCCAGGCGATGACACCATCTTCACAGCACACCGCGATCAGGATCAGGCTGGCGCGCTGACCGACATTGCGAACGGCTTCACGCCAGCGGCGATAGGCGGCTTCGCTGGCACCGTCGCGCCGTTCTGCCGGACTGGTCCAGCTGGCGCCGGGCGAAGGCGCCCGCACCCCGTCATAAACACGGCTGGCCCGCAGGGTAATCTGCCCTTTCAGATAGTCGGTGCGGAGACGCAGACCGGCTTCATGCTCGTCATCAGTAATCGCTCCGGCGGCCAGCCAGCGATCCAGCGCGCATTCTTCCAGCGCCCGCGCCGCCAGAATGCCCGCCCGTTCGGTCAGCACCATTTCGCGGCGGCTATGCTGCCAGCGCTCGGCGGTGCCCAGATCGGCAAAACTCATCTCTTCTTCACGGCGTTTCTTACCCAGCACATAACGACGCTTCATGACAGCACCTCCTGAACAGACTCAGCACGACGTCCATAAAGCCGGTTGGCTTCGTTAATCAGCGCCTGACGGGCAAAATCATCGGGGATTAACAGTGGGTCGATCAGGGCCAGCCCGCGCTGCCGCCATACGGCCACTGCCAGATCCCGCATCTCCTCTCGCGTACGGGCGCGACTCAGTTGATGTTTGGCCAGACTGGAACGGAGGGTTTTTTGTGTGTAGGTCAACCGGTCTACATCGCCCGATAGGGCCTGAACCGGGGTGCCGCCATACGCCCGTGTGACCTGAGATGATTCTGCTTGATCTGGGGTTTTGTTCATGCTGTGTTCCCTGCCTGAGTGAGTAACACGGTGGACGGAAGGCGTCATCGCCGGGAAAGATGGATGAAGGGGTGAGTGAGGACAGTCCGTCCGCGTGATGGAGATAGTGTATCCAAAACGGTTACGGTTGTCAAGCCACAAAAAAGATTCTTTTCATATACATATTGTATTGTGTATCCATTTCGGTTACATACTGGTGTAGGCAGGGGAAAAACATGCACGCAAACCGGATTCGGGAGTTTCGCCATCAGAAAGGCTGGTCGCTGCAGCAACTGGCCGACAGCTGCGGCACCAGCCGCGCCCAGATCGACAAGCTGGAGCGCGGTGAGCGCCGCTTGACGGTGGACTGGATGCTGCGCCTCGCCACCCCGCTCGACTGCCAGCCCGCCGAACTGCTGCCGCCGGTCAAGAGCGAAGCGGGCGCGCTGGTGCCGGCCCTGACCGCCGTCTCGCGCCTGATCCCGGTGCGCAGCGCCGCACGGGGCGGCAGCGATCAGGAAATGTTTCTGCAGGACGGGCCGATTGACCACCGCCCCTGCCCCAGCTTCGTCGAGCATGTGCGCGATGCCTACGCCATCTATGTGGTGGGAGAGTCGATGGTGCCGATGTACCGCCCCGGCCAGCTGCTTTATGTCAACCCGCACCGCCCGCTCACGCCGGGACGCGGCATTGTCATCACCAAACACAGTCAGGCGGTTCTCATCAAGGAACTGGTGCGGGTTTCAAGCTTCGGCCTGATAGTGCGCGAATATCAACCCAAACTGCGCGAGTTCAGCATTCCGCACAGCGAGATTGCCGAAGCACACAGCGTAGTGGGCGCAGAAGAACCGGGGGCGTAATCCGCAGAGTCAAGAACGCAGTATCTTTGCCTCTCCTTCCCTCGCTTGCTGAGGAAGGCCGGGATGGGGAAGGTGATTATGCATCCGCGTTTCCATTTTCACTTTATCCCTACCGCGTCATCGTGGCTCAATCCCGTCGAGCGCTGGTTCCGGGACATCACCGACAAACGCATTCGCCGTGACGCTTTCAGCAGTGTCTCCCAACTCCAAACCGCCATCTACGACTACATCAGGCACAATAACAAAAACCCCACACCTTTCGTCTGGACAGAATCCGCCAAGGTCAGTCGTGGTAAAGCCTTCCTGGAAACACTACACTAGTTAGCTCCGACATTATGACCTTCCCCCGTGCGCAGGGGAAAGGAAAATGAAAGAAGGCATCACCCCGCCGCGTTGGTATCCTCGAGTTGGGGCAAAGGCGGCTCGGCGGCCATGGGCAGATAACAGCGGATGGTGGAGCCCCGGTTGGGGGCGCTTTCGATTTCGACGTGGCCGCCATGCATTTCGATGATGCTCTTGACCACCGAGAGGCCAAGTCCGGCTCCGGCCTGACCGGTGCGGATGTTGGCGCGTTCAAACCGCTTGAAGATACGGGTCTGATCGTCAGCCGAAATACCGATTCCGTTATCGGCGACCGTCAGCAGCAGCTGCCCGTCCTGACGCTGGGCCGACAGGCTGATCCGGCCTCCGGCGGGCGTGAATTTGAGAGCATTGGAAAGCAGGTTGAACAGGGCCTGCCGGATGCGGCGCTCGTCAATCATAGCACTGCCGACGTCCTCACCGCAGGTGACTTCCAGTTCAAGGTCTTCCTGCCGCGCCCAGTCGGCCACCACATCGGCCACACCCTGTACCATGTCGGCAATCTTCACCTCGCTGCGTTCAAGGCTCATGTAACCAGCCTCAATGGTAGCGAGTTCGAGAATGTCGTTGATGAGGGTAATCAGGCGCTGGCTGGCCTCCAGGATGCTGTCACAATAATCCTTCTGCCGCTCATTGAGCGGGCCAAAATACTGGTTCTGAAGGATTTCGGCAAAGCCCATGATGGCTGTCAGCGGCGTGCGCAGCTGATAGGTGATGTTGGCGATGAATTCACTCTTGAGGCGATCGGCAGCTTCAAGGGCATCGTTGCTCTGGCGCAGCGCCTGCTCAACCCGCACCGAGTCCGTAATATCAAGGAAGGAGTGCAGCACCGCACCGTCCGGCAGGGGCAGGCCCAGATAGTCCAGCACGCTGCCCTCGGCCCGCTCCAGACGGCCGCTGCGCGGGGTGCGGTCAAGGGTGACGGCCACCATCTCGCTGTGCAGGTTGGGCCAGTCCTCATCGCTGACCTTGAAGAAGGGGCGCAGCTTCTGCAGGACATCGGCGGCATGGGGTTGGGTTTCGAGAAACGCAACCTCAAGATTCCAGATGCTGACAAAGGCGGGATTGAACAGTTTCAGTTTGCCATCCGGCCCGTAAACGCAGATGCCCTCGGACAGGTTGTTAAGGGTTTCGCGCTGAACGGCAACCAGCGTGTTATAACTGGTTTCCAGTTCATAGCGGCGGGAGACATCTTCATAGATGAACATCAGGCCGCCGAAGGGATGCGGCGTCACGAGGGCCCGCAACATCCGGCCATCGGGCAGATGCTGCAGCTCTTCCACTGGTTCAATCAGCGAGGTGAAGAGCTTCTGCTGGTCGCGGCGATACGCGGCAAAGTCGGCATGTTCCGCCGTCATGCGCTTGATCCGCAACTCCTCCAGCACCTCCGAGAACAGTGGTTCACTGCGCAAGATCGGTTCATCAAAGGCCCACAGGTCAACATAGGCCTGATTGTAGAATTTGAGCCGCTGGTCGGCGCCGAAAATGGCAATGGCGGCCCCCAGCCGCTCCAGCACGGCGTCATTGCCATCGATATGGCGCTTGAGTTCTTTTTCCTTTTCTTCAAGCTTGGTCATATCGACAGCCATGCCAATCAGGGCGGCGTCGGGCTGGCTGAGGGGAAGTTCAGTCACCAACATGTAACGGCGCTCGCCGCCCACAATCAGATGGGCCATTTCCTGCCGCTGGGCCATATCGAGCTGTGCTTGTTCCGCCAGCCAGCGGCCATCCTCGCCCAGCGTGCCGACAAACAACTCTTTCTGCTCGGCCACCACGGCATCTGCATCACTTTCCAGAATCCCGGCGGCAGCGCGGTTGACCCAGGCCAGCGAGAGGTCTTCCCGCCGCAGCCAGACCGGCAGCGGCAACTGGTTGAGCCGCTCTTTCCAGAAGTCCATCAGACGGGTGGTGTCTTCGCGCAGTTTCTGTTCGCGGCTGCCGACTTCGCTTTCCAGCGTCACATCGCGGGCGCGCAGGACAAAGATTTCCGGCTGGCCTTTGCGCACCTGCGCCCGGTGACCGGAAATCGCAATCAGCCGCTTGTCTGTTGTGGCCACAGTGCGAACGAACTGCTCCCCCGCATCGGCCAGCCCCCGGATGGACTGAACAAAAATATCGCGGAAGTCTTCCTGCAGCGCTGAAGCCAGATCTTCCGGCTTGCTGAGGTGCGTATGGTCGAACAGGGCGGCAAAACCGGGAGAAAGCTGCACAATCCCATCGGCATTGAACGCGCAGACCTGATCCGTCACGGTGGTATTGATGGCCTCAAGATTAAGCAGCTCGTCGCCCAGATGATCCGCCAGCGCCCGCCACGCCACGCCCTGCAGACGGAAACTGCTGATTCCAACCGCAATCAGCAGGATTGAAATGGCAATAATGGTTAAAGCGGCAATCTGGATGGGAATAATATCAGGCAGAAAGACGACCGCCAGCGCTACCGCCATGATGGCAAGGCAGCCCGCAATGACAAGGCCAAGGGCCTGCTGAGAGGTTAATGTGCGCATAACCGGCTGATTCTAGGCGGATAAACCGGTTTCTACAAGTAGGAACCCGCTTTGGTTCTATATAAACTGTGGATATTGTCCGTCCTTTTGACTATTATCCTTACATTGCAGGAGAATCGGAAAGGATAACGTCATGG
>CAYSDE010000023.1:328-17282 GCA_964429685.1 uncultured Pseudobdellovibrionaceae bacterium | reverse complement strand
GGCCGACATGAAAGGCATAGGCAGCACGGGAGAAGCTGTAGGCGTCGCGGGGGTCGGTGGTACGTACCAGAATCTCGAGCGACTGCCGCAGCTCTTTTGACAGGTCGCCGGTATGCGGGCGCGAAAAATCCAGCGCACGATCCTGTAGATAGAACATGCGGTATTCGCCGTCGATCCGGTTGCCCTTGCCGGTATGGTGCCAATGGCAGACAAGGGCAGCCAGCACCAGCAGACCGCGAGCCAGCGGGCTTGATGCGGGTGCAGCGCGCTGGGTGGCGCGCTGGCCGAGCAGGTCGCACAGCAGCACGATGTCGATGATGTGCTTGTGGTTGTGATAAGGATTGCTTTCGCCATCCGGCAGATCATCGGTAGTGCCAGTCCCGATGCCCCGATCAATCTCCCGCGCAATGCTGGTGGCGGCGCGGTAAACCGGATCATCAACCCGCAGACCGATGGTGTCGAACAGCCTGGCAATCACTGCCGAGAGTACCGGGCCGGGAATGACATGCAGACGCTGCAGCGCCTCGTCGGTATGTTCGGCCAGATTGATCCGGTGCATGAGATCCTGTGCGGTGCCGGGTACCAGCTTCTCCATGCTTTTCATGGTGAGGGTAAAGGGGGGCGCATCAAAGAATCCGGCCTGTTCCAGACTGGCGCGCATGGCCGCAATGTCTTCAAGTGAAACCAGCGGCGGGCCGGGGGTCTGGATGATGTCGGCCCGTGCCGCCTGAAAGGCAGAGAAGTCGATACTGCCGCCAGTGTTTGAGTCAGCGGGGCGGTTATCTGCCTCCCCCATCTCCCGCAGCAGGGCCTCATGCCCTTCCATGACTTCCTGAATGGCACCGGTGAAAAAGTTGCCTGCCTCAGAGCTGAAGGCCAGCACCTGACTGGACGACAGTCCGGCCAGCAGATCCGGCGAATCGGTCGGGCGCAGCGGGCGGCTGAGGGTTTGGGCAACAAACCTGACAAAATCGCCATGTCCTACCGGATGCGCCCATTCATCACGCAGGCGCTGGCTGTGGACTGCCGCGTAGTCAGGCGTCAGGCCAGCGGCGGGCAGCAGGCTGGCATCATTGAGCAGGACAGCCAGTTCAACCGTTTCTGCCTGTTCGCTCTTCAGCAGCTCCGCGAGGGCGTCCATGCCTTCGGGGAGGGCGGGGAGGGAAGGTTCATCTTCCAGCCCGGCATCAGAGAGCCGGTGCAGGTTCGCCTCATAAATCTGCCGGGCAAAACCATGCGGGCCGTTGGAATCAGTGGCGCGGACAATCAGTTCAATCCGCTGCAGCTGGGCTGGCGTGAGGTCAGCCAGATAGGGACGGGCAGCGGCGAGGGCCATATCTTCAAGGCGGAAATAACCGTCAGAATGTTCGCTGCCATCATGATACCAGTCGTGAATCAGGGCAGCCAGCAGCAGGGTCAGCCGGGCTTCAGGGGGCAGGGCCCTGCCAGAGCGGGCCTTGAGCAGGATCAGGGTATGGGCGGCATACAGCACTTCAAACGTATGCTGGCTGTTGTGATAGCCGGAGTCATTGAGGTTGCCGAGGCCCCGGTCAAAATCGGCGGCGATTAACTCTCCGGCGGCCTTGAGCGCGGCCAGTTCCGGCTTGCTGGTGGCAAAAGCCGATACCAGCCGCCAGGCCAGCGACAGGCGCGGGCCGTCAATTCCGGCGATCTTGTAGAAAACGAAAGTCAGCGCTTCGGCGAGGGCGGCAGGGGTCGGGTCTTCGGCCAGCACAAAGGGCGGCTCGTGAAAATGGACGCCCGCATTCACCACTTCGGTGGCAAACGCCTCCACCTCGGCCCGGAAGGCAGGCAGATCGGCAGGCGCCAGCGGGGCGGGGGTCTGCTCGTCCCTGCCTTTCTGCAATCCTGTCAGTTCAATACCGTCCATTGCGCCCATAACCTGTCTTCACTACGGGTTCTGCCAAAAAACAAGCCAACCCAAAGCCTTGGCTAAGAACCCCCCACGCTACTTTGCCATGAATAAGGTTAACTTTGCGCTACTAAATCCCTTGTCAATTGGCGGAAAGCCCAACAAAATGCCGCAACCTGTCCGGACTGCAACAGTTGGAGCGCCCATGCCTGCCCTGTCTCCCCTCGCCAAGCGGGTGATTCCCCTGCTTGACCTGACCAATGTCGATGATGACTGCACGGCGGCGGTGGCGCGGGCGCTGTGCGAAAAAGCTCTAGCCTCCCCCGCGGCACCCGCAGCGGTCTGTTTGCGCCCGGCCTTTGTCGGCATGGCGAAGACTCTGCTGTCAGGCAGCGGCATCCGGCTGGCGACAGTTATCAATTTCCCCGACGCGGTGGTGACGCCGGAGCAGGCGGGGCGCATGTGTGACCAGTCGTTATTGAGCGAGGCCACCCGCAAGGCGGTTGCTGAGGGGGCCGATGAGATTGATCTGGTTTTCGCGTGGCGCGCTTTTCTTGATGGCGACCGTGACGGCCCGCGTCAGGCGGTGGAGGCTGTCCGGGCTGCCTGTGGCCCGGCGGTGCTGAAGGTCATTCTGGAAAGCGGGGCTTATCCCGACACGGCATCCCTGCGCGCCGCCTGTGATCTGGTGATTGATGCCGGGGCGGATTTCCTCAAGACCTCGACCACCCGGCTTGCTCCGGCGGCAACGCCGGAGGCGGTGGCGGTGTTGTGCGCAGCCAGGCGGGCCGTTGGCAAGCTGGTCGGGGTCAAAGTGTCGGGCGGGGTGCGAACGCCGGAGCAGGCCCAGCATTATCTCGACATCATTGCCGATCATATGGGCCTTAACTGGATTGAGACGGATCATGTGCGTATCGGCGCCAGCAAGCTGCTTGATGCCTTGCTGGGGGTGCCGGTGCCGGAAACAGTAGGATATTAAGATGCTGCCACAGGAAATCATCCGCAAGAAGCGGGACGGCCACACGCTTGAGGCCAGCGATATTGAAACCTATGTCAGCGGTGTCACCACGGGCGCCGTCACCGAAGGGCAGATTGCGGCTTTCTGCATGGCGGTGTTTTTTCGCGGCATGACGATGGCGGAGCGGGTGATGCTGACCCGGGCCATGGCGCAGTCCGGTACTGTCCTCAACTGGAAGCAACTCAATCTGCCCGGCCCGGTTCTTGACAAGCATTCCTCGGGCGGGGTGGGCGACAAGAGTAGTCTGGTGCTGGCCCCGATTGTGGCGGCCTGCGGCGGGTTTGTGCCGATGCTGTCCGGGCGCGGCCTCGGCCATACTGGCGGCACGGTGGACAAGTTCGACAGCATTCCCGGCTACAACGCCCGTCCCGATATTGCGACGTTGCAGCGGGTTCTGAAGGAAGCCGGTTGCGCCAATGTCGGCCAGACCGATGATCTGGCTCCGGCCGACAAGCGCATCTATGCCACGCGTGATATTACGGCGACGATTGAATCGATTGACCTCATCACCGCCTCCATTCTCTCCAAGAAATTTGCCGCCGGACTGGATGCGCTGGTGATGGATACCAAATTCGGCTCCGGGGCCTTCATGCCGACGCTGGCGGCGGGCCGGGAGCTGGCGGCCAGCATCCACACCGTTGCCAATGAAGGCGGCCTGCCCACCACCACCTTGCTGACCGACATGAATCAGGTGCTGGGCCGCACCGCTGGCAACGCGCTTGAAATGCAGGAATGTGTTGACTGGCTGAAGGGCGGGCCAATTGAGTCCCGGCTTGAGGAATGCACGCTGACCATTACGGCGGAGATGCTGGTGCTGGGCAAACTCGCGGCGAGCTTTGAAGAGGGGTATGCGAAAAGCCGGGCGGCGGTGGCCAGTGGCAAGGCCGCCGAACATTACGCCCGCATGGTGGCCGGTCTGGGCGGCCCGGCCGATTTTCTGGAAAAGACGGAAAGCTATCTGTCCAAAGCCGCTTTCATCAAGCCGCTGTTCCCCAAAGGCCCGGGCTATGTCAGCAGCATGAATGTTTATGAAATCGGCATGGCGGTGGTGGTGCTGGGCGGCGGACGCAGCCGTCCCGGCGATCCGATCGATCATGCGGTCGGTCTGGCTGATTTTGTCCAGCTGGGGGAAAAGGTGGGAGCGAAGGCCCGCCCCCTCTGCGTCATTCATGCACAGGACGAGGCCAGCTGGCAGCAGGCCGCCCAGCGCATTCTGGGCGCAATTACTGTCAGTTCTACAGGAGCAACCCTGACGCCACTGGTGCGCGAGCGGTGGGCAGCGGGCACAAAACCACGTTAACACACCGCTTCTTGCCATTTGGCTGGGTGGAGGCTAAACAAGTTCGGCCAATTTCTGAAGGGTTTACCGGATGTCGCCTCGTTTCTCTGCTGCCTTGCTTGCCACCACTGTTCTGGCGTCACCAGCGCTGGCTGGATTGCCTACGCCGGTGGAAGGCTGGCATACCGGGGCCATGAACACCTCTACCGGAGAGTTCGCCTATTGTGTGACAGAAGCCCGGTTTACCAATGGCCTCTGGTTGATATTGGCCTTTAATCCGAAAGAAGGAATCAATCTGGGGGTCGGCATGCCCGGCGCACAGATGAAGGTGGGCGAAGAAACACCGGTCACTGTTCTGATTGAAGGTTTCCCCGCCCAGACCGTCAAGGGTCGTGCCACCAAGCCGGAATTGTTGGTAGTGTCGGCGGGGGATAACCAGTCTCTGCTTGATGCCCTCTCAAACTCCAGAAGTCTGACAGTGGATGGCAACAGCTTTGCTTTGACCGGTAGCGGACGCGCCATCGCTGAACTGCGCGAGTGCGTTGCGTCGGGTGGTAAGCCACCTCAGGCACAAGCACAGGCACAAACACAGATGCCGCAGGTACAAATGGCGGAAGCCGGACCACAGGTACAGTTCGGTTCACCCGACGACGCCTTGCCCGGTGTGCCGGGGCAAGCACCATCACCCTTTGCGCCGCCGCCAAGGCAAACTCAACAAGCCCAGCCGGTTATTCCGCCCAGTTCTTCAACTTCAGAAAGCTCCAATCCCAGCCCGACGGCGGAAGTTGCCACTGTGTTGGGACAAGCCGAGTTGACCCGGACTGTTGCCGAGCCGCTGGCGTCGCCGGTTATGCCGGTGCCGCCGGGTTCTCCCCCTGCACCAGTGGCAGCCGCGCCGGTCATTCAGGCCCAGCCAGCCAAACCGCTGCCCGCACAGCTGAAGCGCCTGCTTGAAGTTGCCGGTGTGAAAGACATTGTCCCGGTTGCAGAACCCGGCAGCGCTTTCGCCTGGAGCAGCCATAATATGACAGGCCGGGTCGTGGAAGTCTCCGTAGCACCGGGAAGTGACGTCTCTCAACTGGCGGCCAATCATCTGGTTGCGATTGGCGAACGCTGTACCGGCGAATTTGCGCCTGACGTCGGCACAGCAGAAGCGTCCGGGACCATGACCCTGCTGACCGCCAAGGCAACTTGCCGTGGTGCGGGAAAGCCTGTGTATACCACCTATGTTTATGCGCTCAGCCGTCAGGGGGTGCTGTCCATCATCAGTCACGATCTGTCCGACGGGCGCAAGGCGCAAGCCGATCGCGTCCAGTCCGGGCTGATCAAGGCGCTGAAGGAAACGCAGGGCTGAGCGGTTTCGTATCAACTGTCATGCCAGATCAGGTCGGTATGACGGAGGTTATGAGTCAGGGGTTGTGACCGTTGGTACAAGAGTGCAGCGCCTCCAAGGCCCGGCTGCGCGCTTCATGATGATCGATAGCAGGAAATGGATAGGTTGTGCCAAGCTTCACCCCTGCTTCCTGAAGCAATAGCGGTGGGGCGGCCCAGGGTTGATGAATGTATTTGTCGGGCAGGGGGGCCAGTTCCGGGCACCAGCGCCGCACATAGTCTCCCTGCGGGTCGAATTTCTGGCCCTGCAGGGTCGGGTTGAAGACGCGGAAATAGGGGGCAGCATCGGCACCGCATCCGGCAATCCACTGCCAGCCGCAGCAGTTATTGGCAAGGTCGGCATCCAGCAAGGTATCCCAGAACCAGGCTTCCCCTTTTTGCCAGTGAATCAGCAGGTCTTTGACCAGATAGGAACCCACGATCATCCGCACCCGGTTGTGCATCCAGCCCGTGTGCCATAGCTCGCGCATGCCGGCATCGACAATCGGGACGCCGGTTTGCCCGGTCTGCCAGCGCTTGAGGGCGGCGGCATCTTCCCGCCACGGGAATGTCTCGAAACGGCGATTGAGCGGGCGGGTGGGCAGCTCCGGGAAGTGATAAAGCAAGTGATGGGAAAATTCCCGCCAGCCCAATTCCCGCAGAAAATGTGCAGTATCTTCAGGATAGCTGAAGGCAAGGGCAGTTGCGGCATGCCAGATCTGGCGGACGCTGATCTCTCCCCAGTGCAAATGGGGCGACAGGCGCGAGGTGAGGGGCTGAGCCGGAAAGTCGCGGCCTTTTTTGTACTGTCCGAGAGCTTTTTCCAGAAATTCCGCAAGCCGGTGCTGCGCTCCGGCTTCACCGGGCTGCCAGTTTTCGCGGAGCCCTCCGGCCCAATCCGGCGAAGTCGGGAGTAAATCAAACTCTTCAAGAGTCAGGCTTGAGGCACCGCTATATCCGTTGATGCGGCTGGGGGCGGCTGTGGCGGCAGCGGGCGGGGCGGCTTGCAGACAGGCTTTCCAGTACGGCGTGAAAACCTGATAAGGAGTGCCGGTTTTGGTTTTGATCTGTTCCGGCTCAAAAAGAAGACTGCCGTTGAAGCCTTCGGCCTTTAACTGGCGCGCCCGCAGACTGGCCGTGATGGCGTCGTCCCGCTGGCGAGCCTCCGGCTCGTAACAGCGCGACCATATCACCCCGCTGGCGTTGGTTTCTGCAATCACGGTATCAAGAATGCTGGCGGCCTTGCCGCGTTTCAGGGCCAGTTGCGCCCCACACGCCGCCAGATCCCGCTTCAAACTACTGAGCGAATGATGCAGCCACCAGCGTGCCGCTCCGCCCAAAGGTCTGGTTGCGTCCCCTTCTTCGAGGATGAAAAGCGGCAGCACCGGCTGACCGCTGGCAACCGCCGCCAGCAAAGCCGGATGATCGGAAAGACGGAGGTCCTGTCGGAACCAGAGAATAAGCGGACGGGTCATGGTGAGACTACATAGAGCAGGGACGGCAGAAGTGTAGGGGATTGATATATAGGCGCAATTTTAGGCATTAAGGCTTTAAAAACCGGGAGGGGGCATGGTATATACCTTGGGTTCATTTAATCTTGAGGACGCACTATGATTAACGTAGACGATTATGGAAAAAAAGACCTTTATGCTGTTCTCGGCGTTAAGCCTGAGGCCTCTGGTGCAGAGATAAACGCGGCGTATAAGAGAACGAGCGAATTGCTTAATGCCACGATGAACCCTGATTTGTCGAGAGAAACACGAAGCGTTGCGGAAGCAAGGTTGGCCGAAGTTCAGGATGCTCATGAAGTTCTGAGTAATAATGATAAACGCGACTATTACGATCATCAACGTAATGAATTTCTTCATGCTTCAACTGAAGCAATCGGCCCGTCAGAAGTAGCGCGGAAGAAAGGCTGGGGTCTTAGCAAAGGTAAGGTCGTTGCTGGAGTGGCCGTAGCGGCGCTGGCTGCTGTTGCTTCTTTCCTTCCTTGGAAAGAATATGAACGGAAGCTGCTGGATTGGAATTTTTCCAGATCATCTGAACAGCCCAAGTCGTATCAAATGGATCCGCAGAAACTGACGCCAGCCCAAGATTTCGGGAACGAAGTCAGTACCGCAGTTTATGGGCGCAAAGTTGCCCTTGAAGCCAGTAAAGCTCTTGGACTTGATGCGAATGGGGCTGCTTTTGTGGGTCTGCAAGGCAAATTCAAAGATCAACGTAAAGAAATGGATGACGCCTTTAATAAGGGGGCCAAGAGCTTCAAGTTTGATCAAGTCACGCTTGCTGGTCGTGTGCGCGCCCAAATGACAGTCACTGACACGGGTCTGCAGATTTCTGCTCAGCGGGAGGGCGAAGAATCCAAAGTTTATACAAGTCAGTGGAGCGAGTTGGCACGCGCTAAACTTCAGGGCCCGGAAGCTGTCAAAGAATACTTCAAGGCCCACCCTATGATAGAAGAAAAGAAGCCGTCAACGCGTCCGGCGGCTGCCCGACCCTCCCCGTAGTCTCACACCGCCGCACTACTGGTCAGCAGGTGTACGCCCAAACGCTGGAACAGCGGGTGGCCGTCCATCTGGGTCAGCATGGTGCGGCGCAGGGGGCGCTCGCTGAGGGCCAGATAGACGTTCTTGCCGATCTTCCGGCTTAACTGGTCGAGCTTGCGGATGCCGTCTTCAAGCTCGGCGGCGAAGCGGGCGTTGTTGGCAGCGGCTTCATCGTAAGCACTGATACGGCGGACAAGCGGGGCATCAAGCTGAGTGCCCTGCGGAGAGAGGTCGCGCATGACCTGCAGTAGAGTGCGGGCCTGCTCGGGCGAGAGGATGTGCAGACGGACGGCCCACAGACCGGCAGCATCAAGCAGGACATTACTCTCCCTGACCTCGGTGCTGGAGAGAGCAGTAACAGAACCGTGAATACCGGCAAAGGCGGTAGCATGCAGCGGCTGACTCATCGGGCGTATCCTTCTCAAAACATCAGGACGGGAAGTATTTATACGCTACCTCATAGTACAAGCCTCGTATTTAAAAACTATTTAATATCAGTCTGTTAGGTTGTATTCTGGCGGCTGGTGGGGTGGGAAAATATTTTTTGGGTCTCATTTTCGGCTTTGGCAAGGAACCTAGCGAGGGTTTCGTGACCGCGGCGGATGACGGATTTTGCCTTGCGGCCATGTGCTTTGACTGTCGTCGCCTTTTGCTTTTTCGCCCAGAGGCCGACCTTGTAAGCTACCGCCGCCACGTGCCTTCCAGGATCAACGTCTCCCCGGTAAGCAAAGTCTGCGCGCCCTGAGACAAGGCACGCGGCGCGGGCGTATCGTCGAAAATGTTCTGGTCTTCGTGCAAGCGCAAAACAAAAAAATCCCTGCGTTTCTGAGCCATCCCATCCATGCCACGCCGATGAACTCGCGGTCGCCCAGCAGCGAACCGAGCGGCTGATCTGCAAAAACTTCGCGCAGTTTCTTGAGAAGCGCGATGCGTTCATCCGTCTTCGCGTTGCCCGCTTTGGGCAGAAGCGTCCAGAACAGCGGCACGCAAACGCCGCACTGTCAAAAGTGACGTACTGGAAAAAATCGCGCGAAGCGGCGATACACCGACGACACCTCCGCGCTGCTCAACCATGTCAGCGTTTCTTGCCTTGTTGCAGAAAGTGAGATTTGCTTTCCTATCCAACTGGATAAAGCTTTTGACAGTATTCCTTGCATTCTGGATACCTTCTTCGACGGAAAGAAACCCTATCTTGAATCACGTCAAGGCTTTATCCAGCTGCGTCCGGTACTATGAGCCGCCTGATAAAAAGAAAACCGGTCACCCGTGCGGATGACCGGTGAGGCAATGGGCTCAGTCGCCAAAGTTGCAGATGCTGCTGGCAAAGTCACTTACGGAAGTAGCACAGTCACTCAGATTCACGCTACTGCCCAGATCAAACTGCGGCAGGGTAGACCCTGCTGTTCCCCCCATAGTGTTGAAGTCCATGGTCGGGAGACGGACGGTGTCGGCAGAGAGCGTGTTGAAGTTTGATGTGCCGGTGTCCGGTGCGCTTACGCTCAGCGCCTCCTGCACATCGGGAGGTATTCTGAGACTGGCGGGATCAATGCCGTGCCGGAGGGCATTCTGAGGGGTGACTCCCAGCATATCGGCGCGGAAATAGCTGTTGGGGGATGAATTATCCTCCCACTGGCCCGAAGCGCCACCACCACCGGCCCTGCCGCCCTGTCCGCTGAAAGGGGCTGCGCTAGCGGTTTGCGCTGAAGAGTTGTCCGAGCAGTTCATATACAGACACCACAGCAGCAAGTCATTGTCGTTCGAGCTGGTGCTTGCGGCATTGTTACGAGTGGCATTGCGAATCTCCCGACTGGCCTGCAGACGCTGTCTGGCGACGTTCTGGTGGGCGCGCAGCTTTCTCTCCCGGTCAGAAAGATCGAAGTTTTTTACAGCGACGTTGTCGCGACTGCGGCCCACCGCTCTATTAAGGTCGCGTAGAGAGTCCTTTAGCCCGGTTGCAGCGGGTTTCGCATCCTTGATTGTTTCGCGGAGACGTGCAGCCAGTTTGCCCATCAGCGTGGCGCGGGTGTGGAGAGCAGAGGCTTCCGGCGGCAGCAGGTCGGGCATGGCCTGCGTGACGGCGGAGAGGTAGTCGCCATTTTCCATCATTTTTGACACGGTCAGCCGCAGGGTATTGACGATCTCGCGGTCGCTGGGCTGGTTGTTCTTGCATTCCTGAAGGCGGGTGAGAGCCAAGTCCAGCCGGGAGGTTTCGGCCTTTTTCTTCTGCTCCTCCGTCTGAAGCCGGTTCAGATCCTGTTGCTCTTCGGTGCGGAGGTTAAGTTCAATCCAGATATTGACGTTTGCAGCTTCCAACTGATCCAGCACCGGGCGGGCAATCCGGTAAGCCGGGTCAGTGGCCCAGCGCCACAGTGCTGCCATTCCGCCGGACGGGCGGGAAAAGCGGGCCAGATTATGCAGTTCAACCGGAGACAAGCCGCGAGCGGTCAACTTCCGGTTAAGATTCTCAAACGGCTCCAGAACGGCATCATGTTGGGCAATTTCTTCCCGCGCTTTTCCAGCCTGGCGCTGCAGGTCTTGCGTTGCTGTGCGGGAAGCTGTTAGCGCGGTTGTGATGGTTGCTTCACTGCCGTTGCTGCGGGTGATTTCACTTATTTCCGCTTGGGCGTTGCTGCGGCGCGTGAGGAGCCGGTCTTTCTCGGTGAGCGGACTCTGTTTCAATCCCAGATCCTTACCGATATGATCAAAGGTCTGGATGGCCGGGGCATTCAGATCAGGAATAGCGCGAGCAAGGGCGGCGGCTATCAGTGGTGCCAGCGTGGATTTGGCGGCATCCGCTTCGGTCGTAGCAGAACGGAGTTCTGCCTGCAGTCCTTCAAGAATTTCCACATAAGCGCTACGATGAGTCTGAAAACTGTCGCGGACTTCCCTGATTGTTGCCATCTGTTTTTTCTCTCTATTTCATTTTGCGCCGGGAGTGGCCGGTGCAGACTACGAATTTTGTGTTACAGGCGTTCGATCATTTTGATGAAAGTTTTGTTACAAACATGAAAACGCATTATTACGTCCCGCTGACATTACTCGGGGTGCGTTTGCGGTCGATCATGTCGCCGTCGGTTTGTTCAATCCGGCCAGCGGCGTGGCGGGCGTCGAAGCTGGCGTAGAACTGGGTGATGCGGCGGTCGATAGCTTCCACATCGCTGTAAAGATGCTGGAGGCTGTCGGGCAGACAGGTGGCCGGCGTAGCTTCAAGCGCGTGGCGGAAGGCGGGGGATTGCATCTGGTCGGCTACCACCTGCCGCAGCTCAGTCAGAATCTGGGCAGGGGACAGTCGCGAGGCCCAAGCCTCGACATAAGCCGTCAGCCAGCCACGGGTATGCTCCACATCATGCGTTAGCAAATCCTGTTCATGCTCGCGCACCATCAGATCGGTCTGGTGGGCGGCGAAGCGGGCAATCTGTTCCGTCACCGGGCCGGTTTTCTTTTCGAGCGGGGCAACGGTACGGCGAATGTCACGATAGGTTCTGTCGCGCAGCCAGCGGCTGAGATGGTGAGTCAGGCGGGCAGGTTTGGCATAGGGGCCAGCGGCACTTCTGAGGTCGAAGACGGGCAGGTTCCGGGCGGCCAGCCGGTCATTCAACTCCAGAACCGGTTGTAACAACTGGGCGAGGTTTTCGACTTCGCGACGGGCTGCCAGAATGGCGCTGCGGGCATGGGTGAGGCGGCTTTCCAGTTCCGGCAGCCGCTCGCCGAGCCCGTGAATGTCAAATTCCTTTTCATAGCGGCGGCAGAGGGCATCGGCCTGTTTGCTCTGCGCGAGTAACCGGTCACGTAGTCGAACCAGAGAAATGTCACTCCCGACAGTTTTGAGTGCGGCGTCAAAGGGGGCCAGCGCGTCATCCGTGGCGCTGGTCAGGGCGGCGGCCAGAAAGGCGCTGGTTGCTGCCTCCAACTGCCGGATCAGCGCCAGTCGTTCCTGAGTGAGCGGGCTGAGCTGGTTACGGCGGGCCGCCCGGAACAGCCGCTGCTTTTCAAGGCGGCTGGTCAGTTTGGTCAGTTGGGTGTGCGCGGTATCATCCACCATGTCAGCTCCCTAAGCCGGGGAATGGCGAAAATTAGCATAGCTCTGCGGCGGAAGGCCAGACTGTTGAACCGAAGCATTCAGTTGCGTGCCGTTAAAAGAGACTTTGGGTGTAGCATTGACTGCAGGAGGCGCTGACGGGACGAGCAAAGGCGTCACCTTGTAGGTCGTAAAACAACCAGCGGTGAGTACAGCCAATGTTGAGAAGGCTATGCCAAGCTTGCGCGCCAGTGGATATTTGCGATTAAGATTATAACCAGTAGTAGCAGGAACAACATAAAGTCCCAAAATGCTACCGGCGAAAAGGATAACAGAAGAAGCAACAACACCACAAGCCCCAATAGCAAGAGCACCAAAAGCAGTAACAACACCAATATCAGCAGCAGCAACAATACTAGCGACAGTAGCAACACCAGCGCCAACAGCAGTAAAACCACTAGCAGCAGTACAAACACCAGCGCCAGTAGCAGCCCCGATTACGAACTCGGCGCTGCGGTCGGGCCACTTGGTGGGATCAGCTGGAATGGGATTGGTCGGTTTCATCGTGTTGTCCATGGCGGGCTCCCTTGAATTTTAAACTAGGCTACTCGACTTTCTACGCTTTCTGGATGATTTATTTCAATAGAAATTAGCGATGGGGCGACCCCATCAGCACCTCCAAACCGTAGTTTTGCTTGAGAGTAGAGGAATATGGAGAGATTCAGGTCAGCGCGCAGACGTTGAAAATATTGTCGATTTCGGTGTTCCAGTCGTCCAGATACAGCCGTTTCAACTCCTCGGCCTGAGTCAGGCCGAAGCTGAGGATGATGTGGAGGGGGGTCAGGTAGCTGGTTTCACTGGCGAAAAAGGCTCCGGCGATGTTGCGGCGCTCAAGCCCGCGCTCGGCAATGGCGACCATTTTCCGGGCAACTTCCAGAAGAGTGGTGCCAGCAATCTCGGTCTGGAAGCCGAGGCGGGGGGCGTTTTTGTAAAGGTGTTCACGGTCTTCCGCCGTCCACCCGCCAATCAACTGCGTGGCTTCGTTCAGCGCCACCTCATCATACAGCAGGCCGACCCAGAGGGCGGGCAGGGCTAGCGCCATGTCATACGCGCCCATATCAGCCCCGCGCATTTCGATATAGCGCTTGAGGCGGACACAGGGGAAAAGCGTGGTCAGATGCAGATCCCAGTCGGCGAGGGTTGCCACTTCGCCCGGTGCGGCCTCGAGCCTGCCTTCCATCAATTCGCTGAACGGATGGCCGAGGGCGTTGATATAGGTGTCTCTGCGTTTGATGAAATAGAGCGGAACCGAGAGCGCCCAATCCACATAACGCTCAAAACCGAAACTCTCTTCAAAGACGAATTCGGGATAGGCGGCGCGCTTGGCGTCCGTATGCTGCCAGACCCGGTTGCGGAAAGACTGTTCGCCCGAAAGATTCCCGTCCCGGAAGGGGGAATTGGCAAACAGGGCGCCGACTACTGGTTGCAGGGCAACGGCAACCCGCATTTTCCGGACCATGTCGGCTTCATCGCTGAAATCAAGATTGGCCTGTACGGTGGCGGTGCGGGTCATCATGTCGAGGCCGAGGGTGCCGACTTGCGGCATGTACTCCCGCATGATGGCATAGCGGTCTTTGGGCATCCACGGCATCTCGCTCCGTTTCCATTTGGGTTGGAAGCCGATGCCGAGGGCGCCAAAGCCGAGGACGCGGCCGACGCTGCCCAACTGGTCAATATGATAGCCCAGTTCTTCGGCGGTCTGGTGCAGATTGGCCATGGGAGCGCCGGACAATTCAAACTGACCGGCGGGCTCCAGACTGATGGAAGCATCGCCACGCTGCAGGGCAATCAACTTGCCTTTTTCTTCCAGCGGTTTCCAGCGGAAGGCTTGCAACTCGTGGAGAAGAACCGCGATGCCGCGCTCGCCGTCATAGGGCAAGGGCGCCAGCGTTTCACGGTCAAACAGGAACATTTCCCATTCAGTCCCCACCCGCCAGCGCGGCTTGGGCTTGGCCCCGCTTTCCAGCCACGCCACCAACTGACGCTTGTGGGTCACCGGAGCCGCCAGCGTGGCCAAGGAGACAGAAGAGGAGGGGACAGACGTCATGGGCGCTCACTTTATGCTGGAAGACAGGAGCCGTCCAGAGCGGTTAATCATTCAGCCCAATCCCCCCGCAACGCCTGCCAACAGGCCAGCGCGGCGAAGACGGCGGTTTCGGCGCGCAGGATGCGGGGGCCGAGGCGGGCGGGGACGACGAAAGGCAGACTGGTCAGCAACTCGATTTCAGCGCGGGAGAACCCACCTTCCGGCCCGATCAGAAGGGCCATCGGGCCCCGGGGCAGGGACAGCACCACTTCGGCAATGGGACGGGCGGGGCCCACTTCGGCGCACAAAATCAGGGTGCGACCGGCAGGCCAGTCGGCCAGCACGGTGGGAAGGTCGGTCGGCGCTTTGACGTCAGGAATGCAGAGGCGCTCGGCCTGTTCGGCGGCTTCAATCGCGTTGGCCTGTAGCCGCTCGACATTGACCCGCGCCACATCGGTATTGCGGGTCAGAACCGGCCAGATGGTCGTGGCGCCCAACTCGCTGGCTTTTTCAGCGACCAGATCAATCCCGGCCCGCTTGATTGGGGCAAACAACAGCCAGAGGTCGGGCGGGCAGGCCTGTTCGCGGAGAAGTTTGACCGCTTCAACTGCCCCGTCATCCTTGGTCAGGGTCGAGATGCGGCCCAGCCACTCCCCATCCCGGCCATTGAACAGGGCGACCTCGACGCCGGGAGACAGCCGCAGTACATTTCTGAGATAATGCACCTGTTCCGGGCGCAACGGCACATAAAGCCCGGTCGAGAGCGGGGCAGTGACATAAAGGCGGGTGCGCAGAGAGAGGGCCATAGTTGGCAAAGAGATTAGACCGTTCCCCCGTTTCCCGCTATACAAAAAAGCATGGAGAACCAACGCCTGACCCGTCACTTCAACCTCTACGATTTTCTGGCCAGCGAGACAGCGCTCCGGGCCGGGCTGGTCAACCAGCCGCATGGGGATGACGTCTGCCATAATCTGCGGTTGGTGGCCCTGCACCTGCTTGAGCCGGTGCTGGAAAAGTTCGATACCCGCCCCCAGATCACCAGCGGCTATCGTTGTCCGGCTCTGAATGAACTGGTCGGCGGGGCGGGAACTTCACAGCATATGAGTGGGCAGGCGGTGGACTTTCAACTGCCCGGTCTGCCCTTGCTTGAGGTGGCACGGTGGATGAGCAATACCCTGACCTATGACCAGCTCTTGCTGGAGCAGGTGAGGGGAGAAGTCTGGATTCATGCCTCCTATGTTGAGGGGAGGAACCGCCAGCAGGTCAAATGGTTTGACGGTGCGCACTGGCAGGAAGGATTGCCTTCCTCATGAATCATACCGACATCCAGTCCCGCTTCTGGCTTGACCGGTTGGTGCCGCCGAAGCTGCGGCCTTACCTCCGGCTGGCCCGACTTGATCGTCCGGTGGGGACGTGGCTGCTGTTTCTGCCCGGCGCCTGGGCGATTGCGGCTTTTGCGTCCTCGCTGCAGATAGCGCTCTGGCTGTTGCTGCTGTTCGGCGTGGGGGCGCTGGTCATGCGCTCGGCGGGCTGTGTGGTCAATGATATGCTGGATCGTGAGTTTGATGCACAGGTTGAGCGTACCCGCAGCCGCCCGCTGGCATCAGGCGTTATCAGCCTCAAACAGGCAGCGGTTTTTCTGGCGCTGTTGTTGCTGCTTGGCCTTGTCATTCTGCTGCAAATGAATTGGCTGACCGTTGCGCTTGGTGTTTTTTCGCTGCTGCTAGTGGGGGTTTATCCCCTCATGAAAAGAATCACCTGGTGGCCACAGGCATTTCTCGGCCTGACTTTCAACTGGGGCGCGCTGATGGGGGCGGCGGCAGCAACCGGAACACTCTCTTTTTCTGCCTTGCTGTTTTATGCCGCCGGTTTCTTCTGGACGCTGGGCTATGACACTATTTACGCTCATCAGGATAAGGATGATGATGCGCTGATCGGCGTCAAATCCACGGCCCGGCGGCTGGGGGCAGAGAGCCCGCGCTGGATTGCGGCTTTTTATACTGTGACGGTATTGCTGCTGGCCGGGGCCGGTTTTCTGGTTCCGCTGGGCTTTGGTTATTTTCTCGGGCTGCTGCTGGTAGCGTGGCATCTCTTCCGCCAGTTGAAAAACTGGCAGCTGGATGATCCGGCGGATTGTCTGGCCCGCTTCAAGGCTAACCGCAATACCGGCCTGCTGATGCTGTTGGCGATTGTCGCCGGACGGATTACGTTCTAGGTTGGCGCCATGACCCAGACCGCCCAGCCCATCGCCGCCCGCGATACCGACCTTCTCTCCGACCTCATTGCGCGGGCCCGCCGCAAGGGGGCCTCGGCGGCAGATGCCGTGTTATTCCGCTCAACCTCGGTGTCGGCGTCCCTGCGGCTTGGCAAAACCGAGCTGATCGAACGCAGTGAATCAGCGGACATCGGTTTGCGTGTGCTGATCGGCCAGCAACAGGCCGTCATCTCGACGTCGGACATCAGGCCGCAGAATTTTGATACGCTGGTAGAGCGGGCGCTTGATATGGCCAAGGCCACGCCGGATGATGCGTTTGCCGGAATTGCCGTGCCGGAGCAGGTGTCGCGGAGCATCCCCGATCTGCAACTCACCGACCTTAATGAACCCTCGGCGGAAAAGCTGGTGCAGCTGGCTGGTGAAGTTGAAGCGGCAGCGCTGGCGGTGGCGGGTGTCACCAATTCCGATGGCGGCTCGGCCTCGTGGGGACAGAGCGATATTGCCCTTGTTGCCTCCAACGGATTTGCCGGCAGCTATGGAACATCTAG
>CAYSDE010000023.1:0-318 GCA_964429685.1 uncultured Pseudobdellovibrionaceae bacterium | reverse complement strand
GATGGAAACCGATTACGATTACGACAGTGCCCGCCGGGTCAGTGATCTGCGTGCAGCTGCCGACATCGGCAAGGTCGCTGGTGAACGCGCTGTGCGTCGCCTCAACCCGCGCAAGGTCAAAACCGCACAGGTACCAATTGTCTTTGAAGACCGCGAGGCCCGCAGTCTGCTTGGCGCTTTTCTTTCCGGCATCAATGGCGCCTCGATTGCCCGCAAGGCGTCGTTTCTGCAGGAGCGGATGGGGCAGCAGGTGTTTGCCGATACCATCCACATTATTGAAGACCCCCCTGATTGTCGGCGGCCCCCGCTCGCGTCCCT